>NZ_JBHSPA010000006.1:276640-353814 GCF_042656245.1 Nonomuraea insulae | reverse complement strand
ACCAGCGACGTCGCGCATCCCGTGCACCTCCATCTCGACCACTTCCAGGTGTTGTCGGTCAACGGCGAGCGGCCGCAGGGGCCGCCGGAGTGGAAGGACACCGTCGAGCTGCGCGACGCCCAGACCGTCGAGATCGTCACCCGCTTCACCGACTACCGGGGCCGCTACGTCCTGCACTGTCACAACCTCGAACACGAGGACATGGCCATGATGGCGGCCTTCGAGGTGGTGTGATCAGGCGGGCAGGCGGTCGGAGCGGGGCCAGACGTAGTCGAGGTCGTCCGGTTCGTCGCCGAAGAGGGGGCGGTAGAAGCTGGGGTCCTTGCGCAGCAGCGCCGAGCGGTGGCTGAGGTGCAGCTTCTCGTCGCCGAGCCAGGGTGGCAGCTCGCCGGCCGCCGCCAGGTCGGCCTGGGGGCGCACACCGGGCGCGTCGCGGTGCCGGGCCAGCTCGGTCGTCATCGTGGCCGCGCAGGTGTCGGGCCGGCCCATGGAACACCAGTGGCCGCAGATCTCCAGGCCGTACCGGACGAGCGCCTCCTCGTAGCCGGTCCACATCTTGACGGCGGGGTGGTGGCGCCAGCCGTACCCGGGGACGGTGAGGGCGCGCAGGATCTGCAGGGACTCGACGCGCTGCTTGCCCAGGCGTAGCGGGTCGAGGACCGCCGCCGTCGCGGCGAAGTCCGGATATGGCAGGAATGTTTGCATCAGTACCCCAGCTGACGTGCTCCTTCTCGCGGATCGTATAGACCGTTCGGCGTGCGGCGCTCACAATCAGGCCATGGGAGACGCGTATGTCGGCGCGCGGACGCCGCGACGGGAAGACGCCAGGCTGTTGACGGGGAAGAGCAGGTACGTCGGCGGCGTCAGGGTGCCGGGCATGGCGCACGCGTACGTGGTGCGCAGCCCCATACCCCACGGCCGGTTGCTCGGCTGCGACACCAAGGCGGTCTGGGCCGTGGAGGGCGTGCTCGACGTCATCACCCCGGCCGAGGCCGCCGACCTCCGCCTGCCCTGCGTGAACGTGCTGCCGGACCAGCGGCTCACCTCCTACCCGGTGCTGGATGAGGCGATCAGGTACACGGGACAGCCGCTCGCCGTCGTCGTCGCCCGCACGCCCGAGGCCGCCAGGGACGCCGCCGACCTGCTCGACCTGGACCTTGACGAGCTGCCCGCGACCGTGGGGGCCGAGCGGGCGCTGGAGAGCGACGCCCCGCTGCTCTACCCCGAGCTGGGCACGAACCTGATCAGCGAGTTCACCATGGGCGACGACGACTGCCTGGCCGCCGTGGAGGGGGCCGAGCACGTGGTCGAGATGACGTTCAGGACGGGCCGGGTCTCGCCGTACCCGATGGAGCCGCGCGGCGTGGTGGCCGTCCACACCGACGACGAGCTGACCGTGCACATCTCCTCCCAGGCGCCGCACCACGTGCGCGAGCACCTGGCGGACGCGTTCGGGCTGGACCACGACCGGGTACGCGTCATCAGCCGCGACACCGGCGGCGGGTTCGGCGGCAAGGAGCACGTCTACCCGGACGAGGCGCTCATCTGCCTGGCCGCGATGCGCACCGGCCTGCCCGTGAGCTGGTCGGAGTCGCCGGGCGACCGGCTGTTCGCCACGCTGCCCGCCCGGCAGGCCGTGCACCGGGCACGGCTGGCGCTCGACGGCGACGGGCGGTTCGTGGCGCTGCACGTGGACGTGCTCGGCGACCTCGGCGCCCATCCGTCGAACGTGGGCTGCTCGACGTTCGCGGTCACGGCCACGCTGGTGCCGGGGCCCTACCGGTTCGACCGGTGCGCCGTACGCGTGCGCGGCGTCGTCACCACGACCACCCCGACCGGCTCCTACCGCGGCTTCGGCCAGCCCGAGGGCACGCTGACCAGGGAGCGGCTGATCGACGAGGCCGCCCGCCGGCTCGGGATCGACCGGATCGAGCTGCGGTTGCGGAACATGGTCGGGCCCGAGGAGATGCCGTACACCTCGCGGGTGTACCAGATCTACGACTCCGGCGACTACCCGCGCGCCCTGCGTACGCTGCGCGACCTCGTGCGGCCCCTGGCGAAGCCCCTGTCGAAGGACGACGGGCGCAGGCGGGGCGTGGGCTACTCCTGCCACGTCGAGAGCACCGGTCTGGGGCCCTCGATGGATCTGAAGGCCATGGGGATGCTGGCGGGCGGCTACGAGAGCGTGGTCCTGCGCATGGACCAGGACGCGTCCGTGGTGGTGTCGTCCGGGGTGGTGTCGATCGGGCAGGGGATCGAGACGGCGCTGGCCCAGCTCACGGCCGACCGGGTGGGGGTGCCCATCGAGCGGGTGCGGGTGGTGCTGGGGGACACGGCGGCCACGCCGTACTCGTCGGTCGGGTCGGTCGCCAGCCGTTCGCTGGCGGTCGGCGGCGCGGCGCTCACCCAGGCCGCCGAGCGGCTGCGCGACAAGCTGCTGAGCATCGCCGGGCATCGGCTGGAGGCGGCGGCCGACGACCTGGAGATCGCCGACGGGGTGGTGCGGGTGAAAGGCGACCCGCGGGCCTCGGTGACGCTGCGGGAGGTGGCCACGTCGGCATGGCGCGGCTGGGACCTGCCAGAAGGTCTCACGCCCGGGCTGGAGGAACGGGTCAGCTACGACCCGGCGGGCTACACCTTCGCGTACGGCGCCCACGCGGCGGCCGTGGCCGTCGATCCGGAGACCGGGAAGGTCGAGGTGGAGGGCTACTGGGTGGTCAACGACGCCGGCGTGCTGGTCAACCCCGCCGTGGTGGAGGGGCAGATCCGCGGCGGCGTGGCCCAGGGCATCGGGGAGGCGCTGACCGAGGAGATCGTCTACACCGACGACGGGCAGCCGATCGTCGACTACCTGCTGCCCACCACGCGGGAGGTGCCGCACATCGAGGTCGTGATGCTGGAGACGCCTTCGCCGATCACGCCGGGCGGCATGAAGGGCGTCGGCGAGGCCGGCACGATCGGCCCGCCCGCCGCCATCGCGAACGCGGTCGCCGACGCCATGCCGGAGATCGCCGACCGGCTCACCAGTGTCCCCCTGACCCCGTTCGCCGTGTGGTCCCTCCTGTGACCTAGTCGAAGTCGGATGGCTTGCGCTGGGCCGGCCCCGTGGGGTGCACGGCCCTCGTGAGGTCTTCAAGAACCATGCCCGACTCCGACAGCGCCTGCTCCAGAGCCATGCGCCCGGCGGGCTTGGGCTCGGTGTCGGGCCGACGCCCGCGCTTGGTGTCGATCTTCGGTGTGGTCTCGTCCGTACTGCTCATGCCGGTGTCCGTACCCGGCCTGTCCCGGCCGTTTCGTACGACGCACAAAAGAAATGGCGATTTTTCCCCGAACATTGACCCAAAACGCCTTCTCATACGTACACGTTTCGACAGACGTGTACGTCAACCCATAGGCAGGTCCTCTTGTTAAGCGAAACGCGCATTCGCTGCCCCTCAGTCCAGGAAAGAGACGCCATGACCAGGCTGCGATCGACTCGCCGGAGCCGACAGCAGTACGCGTGGCCACTGTCCGAGGACGCACGGACGGTACGCCAGGCACGAGCTCTCATAAGAGCGGAATTGTCGGAACTCTCCCTTTCTTCTGATCTCGTGGACGACGCCGTACTCATGGTCAGCGAATTGATCACCAATGCCTTCATGTACGGCGACGGCCCGTATGAACTGGTGCTCCACGTGGACGCCAAAGAGATCATGTGCGTGGTCGTGGACAGCAGTCCGCTGCTGCCCGCCCCTGCGCCCCCTGACCTCGCGGCCGAGCACGGGCGCGGCTTGCGCATCATCGCCAGGCTCTCCGACGGTTTCTACGGTTGCCACCCCCAGCGCTACGCCACCCGCCCCGACCTGGTCGGGAAGGCCACCTGGTTCGCCCTCCCGCGTCAGGGCACGCCGGGCAACGTGGTGCCGATCAGGGCCGGCGTCTAGTCGTGCCGCTCGTGACCGCGACCAGGACCAGCAGGCCCGCCACGACGCCGGTGACCCCGCTGGCCCGGTAGACGTCGTTCAGCGTCCCGCCCTGGTAGAGGATGCCGAGCACCGCGATGCCCAGCGCGTACCCGAGTTGTCTCACCGTGTTGACCGTGCCCGCGGCCATGCCCGCGCGCTGCGGCGGCGCGTACGTCATGGCGGCGGAGCTCAGCGACGGGATGGCCAGGCCGACGCCCACGCCGGTGACCATCAGGCCGGGCGCCAGCGCGGTCCAGGTGGAGTCCGGCCCGAGCAGGCCCTGCAGGAACGCGCCCGCGGCGATCAGCAGCAGCCCGCCGCCGAGCGCGACCCGCGGCGACAGTCCCGGGAACAGGCGGGACGAGGCCACGGAGACCACCAGTGAGGTGACGGCCATCGGCGACAGCGCCAGCCCCGCCATCACCGGGCCGAGCCGCAGGTCCTGCTGCAGCCAGATCGAGGTGAAGGCCAGGCAGGAGAACGCGGCCGGCATGAGCAGCCCGGCCCCCGCCATGATGCCGCTGAACGACCTGTTGGCGAACAACCGCAGGTCCAGCATGGGGTTCTGACCGCGCCTCTCGGCGAGGAGGAACGCGAGGAACGCCACCGCCGCCACGGCCAGCGGCACGAGCGTGCGCGCCGAGGCCCAGCCGTGCTGGCCGACCTCGACCAGCCCGTACGTCAGCGCGCCCGCCGCCAGCGTGAACGTCACCATGCCGGCCCAGTCGAGCCGGGCCCCGCCGGGCAGTCGCGACTCCTCGACGTCGCGCAGGGTCAGCCAGGCGGCGACCAGGCTGATGGGCAGGTTCACCAGGAAGATGGCCCGCCAGTGCAGGTGCTCGGTGAGCAGGCCGCCGAGCACGGGCGCGATGGCGGCGGCGGCCCCGTTGACGCCGCCCCACACGCCGAACGCGATCCCGCGCTGCCTGCCGTGGTAGGTGGCGCTGACGATGGCCAGGGTCGTGGCCATCATGGCCGCCGCGGCGACGCCCTGCAGCACGCGGGCGCCCAGCAGCAGACCGCCGTTGGGCGCCAGCCCGCAGGCGAGCGAGGCCAGCGCGAACACCGCCAGCGCCGCCAGGTACACCTTGCGCCGTCCCGTGTGGTCGGCGAACGAACCGGCGGCCAGCAGCAGGGCGGCCAGGGCCAGCGCGTAGCCGTCCAGCAGCCACTGCACGCCGGTGAAGGACATGCCCAGATCGGCGGATATATCCGGCAGGGCGACCATGACGATGGTCACATCGACGAGCAACATGAAAGCGCCCAGACTGGCGGCCACCAGCGGCGCCCATGACGTCGTTCCCGCCCTCTCGGGTGCTTGGGTTTGAGTCATGGGGACAACGGTGTGGCCTGCATGCGGGTATTCGCCAGCTTGAGCGGGCATTCTGCTGGTTTTCCGTGTGGCCTACGCTGTGGTGGTGGAAATCATTGACCTCGATGAGGTCGACCGGGGGCTGATGCACGCGTTGCAGGTGGACGGGCGGGCCTCGTTCAGCCGGCTCGCCGAGGTGCTGGAGGTCTCCGACCAGCGGGTGGCGCGCCGCTACCGGCGGCTGCGCTCCACCGGCATGTTGCGCGTGGTCGGCATGGTGGACGGGCGGCGGCTCGGGTACGAGTCGTGGGGGATCAGGCTGCGCTGCACCCCCGACGCGGCGGTGGCGATCGCCGAGGCGCTCGCGCGGCGCTCCGACACCTTCTGGGTGCACCTGCTCTCCGGCGGCACGGAGATCTCCTGCGGCACGTCGCAGCGCACGGCCCAGGAGCGCGAGTCGCTGCTGCTCGGCAAGCTCGCGCGGACCAACCGGGTGTTGTCGGTGTCGGCGCACCGGACCCTGCACACGTTCGTGGGCGGGCGGGTCGGCTGGCCGGGCCTGGCCGTGCTCTCGCCCGGCCAGGTGGCCTTCCTGGAGGAGGGGCGGATCCCCCGCCGGCCGGGCGCGGATGACGGGCTCGCGCTGAGCGCCGGCGACGAGGCGATGCTGGAGGCGCTCTCCCTGGACGGCCGCGTGGGCTACGCCGACCTGGCGGCGGTGACGGGGTGGTCGGAGTCGACGGCCAAGCGCCGGATGGAGCAACTCTGCGCGGCGGGCGCGCTCTTCTTCGACACGGACGTGCTGCCGGCGGCGCTGGGCTACCAGGCGGAGGCCCAGTTGTGGATGTCGGTGCCGCCGGCCGAGCTCGACGCGACAGGGCGGGCGCTGGCCGAGCACGTGGAGGTGGCGTTCGCGGCCGCGACGACGGGGCCGGCCAACCTGAACGCCAGCATCGTGTGCCGTGACGACGCCGCGCTCTACCGCTTCCTGACCGACAAACTGGGCTCGTTGCCCGCGATCAGGGGCATCGAGACCGCGCCGGTCGTCAAGACCGTCAAGCGGGCGGGGGCCCTGCTCCCCCTCTGAGGGTGGGGTGAGCCCTACCGCGAGGTGGGTGGAGCGCAGGCTGGGACACGATCGCCGGAATTCGTAGCGTTCTGTGCCATGAAGAATCCCATGAGGGTCCGGCTGCTCGCTCTGGCCTGCGCCGGGGTCGTTCTGGCCACCGCGACCGCCCCGGTGGCACTTGCCGCGACCGGGGCGCCCGCCGCCGCGCACGCCGTGACGATCGACGACAGGGGCTCGATCGTCACGGCCGACCTGCTGGCACGTATGACGGCCGGGCAGGTCACCGCCTATCTCGGCAAGGAGAAGTTCCCGGTGCCCGCCCGGCCGCAGGGAGCCGACCTGTACGCGGTCGTCTACCGCACCATCGGCGTGGACGGCGCCCCGACCACCGCCAGCGGCGTCGTCGCGTTGCCCGCCCGGTCCAGGAAGGGGTTGTGGACGGTCAGCTACGCGCACGGCACCCTGGCCACCAAGGCCGACGCGGGGTCGGTGGCCGACCAGGACGGGCGGACGGTGCCGCTGATGTTCGCCGCGGCGGGGTTCGCCGGGGTGGCGCCCGACTACCTCGGGCTCGGCAAGGGGCCCGGTTTCCACCCGTACATGGACGCGGCCACCGAGGCGTCGGCCTCCACCGACCTGCTGCGGGCGGCGGGGGAGCTGGCCGGGCGTCAGGGGCGGACGTTGAGCGGGGACGTGCTGGTCACCGGGTTCTCCCAGGGTGGGCATGCGGCCATGGCGCTGGGCAAGGAGTTGCGGGGCGATCCGGCGTACCGGCTGCGGGGGGTCGCGCCGATCTCGGGGCCGTACCACGTGCGCCGGGCCGAGCTGCCCGCGCTGCTCGGGGGGCGGCTCGAACCGCACAGCGCCACGTTCTACCTGGCGTACTGGACCGTCTCGATGAACCGGCTGCACCACCTGTACGACTCCCCGTCGGAGGTGTTCCGCGACCCGGGCGTGGAGAAGTTGTTCGACGGGAGCCACGACTTCGACGAGATCGTGGCCGGGCTGCCCGCCACGCCGCGCGACCTGGTCACCGCCGCCTATCTCAAGCGCGTCGCGAAGCCGTCGGGGGCTGTTCTGCGGGCGACGGAGGCCAACGACGGCACCTGCGCCGATTGGCGGGCCGGGGTGCCGGTGCGGTTGTTCGCCGGGCACGGTGACAAGGACGTGGCGTTCGCCAACTCGCGCCTCTGCCTGGGTGAGCTCCGGGCGAGCGGGGTCAGGGTGAAGCTGACCGACGTGGGGGACGTCGATCACACGACCTCGGCGCTCCGCTCGCTGCCTCAGGTGCTCGACTGGTTCGGCGATCTGCGGCGGGCGTGATGACGGCCGGGCGCTCTCCGAGGTGCGTCCGGCGTGATGACGGCGCCGGGCGCTCTCGGGGGTGCGTCCGGTGTGATGACGGCGCCGGGCGCTCTCGGGGGGCGTCCGGCGTGATAATCGAGGCGTGTGGTGGCCTTCCAGGCGGTCGTTTCTCCGGCTCGGCGGCGTGGCCGCGGCCGGGACGGCCGGGGCGCTCGTGCCGGCGGGGGTGGCGTACACGCCTGACGACACGTTCGTGTTGTTGCGGCGTCGCTGGCGGGAGGTGACGTCGGGGCCGCCGCACGAGCCGGACGCGGGGCCGTACCGGGCGCTGGGGCGGGCCGCCGCCCGCTACCGCGACACGATGGCGCCCGGCTCCTCCTCGCTCTGGCCCGGCCTGCCCTTCCCCTCGTACGCGGCCACGCCGCGGCGGATCCAGACCATGGCGCGCGCGTACGCGATGGAGGGGTCCGGGCTGACCGGCGACGCGGGTCTCGCCGAGGCCGTGGCCGAGGGGGTGGAGCACTACCGGCGCCACGTCTACACCGCGGGCGCCGATCCGATCGGCAACTGGTGGAACTGGGCGATCGGGGTGCCGAAGGCGCTGCTCGACGCGGCCGTGCTGACCGGGCTGCAGAGCGCCGCCCTGGGGGAGGCGGTGGATCATTTCTCACCGGAGAGACGCTTATCCCGCTATTCCGGTAACAGCACCGCCGCCAACCGGGTGGACCTGTGCCTGGTGACGCTGCTGCGGGCCATGCTCTCCGACGACCACGCCAAGGCGGGTCTCGCCGTCTCGGCGTTGTCGCCGGTGTTCCCGACCGTGTCGGAGGGTGATGGTTTCTACCAGGACGGGTCGTTCATCCAGCACACGTCCGTTCCCTACCAGGGGGCCTACGGGGTGACGCTGCTGTCGGGGCTCGCCCTGTTGTACGCGGTGCTGCGCGGCTCGCCCTGGGAGCTCGCGGACCGGCGGATCTTCGACGTGATCGAGCGGTCGTTCGCCCCTTTCGTGCTCGACGGGGCGTGTATGGATCTTGTCCGCGGGAGGGGAGTCGGCAGGAGGGCGTTCGGCGATCACGAGCGCGGACGGGAGATCGCCGCCGCGATCCTGCTGCTGGGGGAGAGCGCTCCGGCCGGACAGCGGGCGCGGTGGCAGGCGATGGTCAAGGGCTGGGCGGTACGCGGCGGGTACGGGCCGAGGCTGGAGCCCGCCTTCCACGCCCGCCTGGCGGCGATCATGGACGACTCCGTGCCCGTGGCGCCGGAGCCGGTCGGGCACCGGCTGCTGCCCATGAGCGCCAGGGCCGTGCACCGGCGTCCCGGCTGGAGCGCGGGGCTCAGCATGGCCTCCTACCGGATCGGGCACTACGAGCACGGCAACGGGGAGAACCTGCGTGGCTGGCACACCGGATCCGGAATGCTCTACTGGTGGGCCGAGGGGCACGGTGACCACTACTCCGACTCCTTCTGGCCGACCGTGGACCCCTACCGGCTGCCGGGCACGACCGTCTCCACCCTGCGGCTGCCTGACGGGGCGGGAGGGGGATGGGGTGACACCCGTACGCCGTGGCGGTGGGTGGGCGGGGCGACGGATGGCACGTATGCGGTGGCCGGGCAACATCTGAGCGGCTTGGAGAGCACGATGGAGGCCTTCAAGTCGTGGGTCTTCCTCGATGACGCGGTCGTCTGCCTGGGGGCGGGCATCACCGGCCAGGACGGGGTGGCCGTCGAGACGATCGTGGACAACCGCAGGACCGCGGCCCGGCTCGGGGCCGGCGAGGGGTGGGCTCATGTCGAGGGGCATGGGGGATATGTCGTACCCGACGGTCAGGTCCTGCGCACGCTGCGGGAAAGCCGGGACGGCGGTGGGGTGCGCCGCGACTACGTGACGCTCTGGCTCGACCACGGCGTCGACCCGCGTGCGGCCTCCTACGTCTACGCGCTTCTGCCGGGGGCGGACGAGGAGGGGACGCGGGCCCGAGCCGCCGACCGGGGGTGGGTGCGCGTGGTGGCCAACACCGCGCGGCTGCAGGCCGTTCACGTGCCCTCGCTGGGCGTCACGGCGGCCTGCTTCTGGAACGCGGGGACCGCCGGCGACCTGACCGCCTCCGCGCCGTGCGCGGTCCTGGTGCGTGAGCTGCCCGGCGGGACCGCCACCGTGACCGTCGCGGATCCTCGGTGCGAGCTGGACGAACTGCGCGTGACCTGGGCCCGGCCGGTGGTGGACGTGCTGCGCGGAGACGCCCTCCTGGAGGACGGCACGCTCACGTTCGAGCGGCTGGCCGGCCAGGAGGGCGCCTCGGTGACGGTCACCGTAAGGCTCGGCTGACGGCGCATCCGTCAGAAGCCGCTGTTCGCCCCGGATGAGCCCTGGGATAGGTTCACGAGCGATGACGACGGCATACGTGGAGGGCCGATGAGCGAGAGCAGGCGGGCGCTGGTGCTGGGCGGCGGGGGAGTCGCCGGGATCGCGTGGGAGACGGGCGTGCTGGCCGGGCTCGCGGACGGCGGGGTCGACGTCACGACCGCCGACCGGATCATCGGCACGTCGGCCGGCTCCACGGTGGCCGCCCAGATCACCAGCGGCCTGTCCCTGCCCGACCTGCTCGCCCGCCAGTCCGACCCCGCGCTCCAGTCGCCCGAGCTGCCCCCCGGCGACATATCGATGGAAGAGCTCTGGGCCAGGTTCCAGCAGATCTCAGAAAGCGCTCTCGACCCGGCCGGGCAGCGGCGCGAGATCGGCGCGCTGGCGCTCGGGGCGGAAACGGTCAGCGAGGCCAGGCGCCGCGAGGTGATCGAGGCCCGGCTGCCGGTGCACGACTGGCCGCGGCGCGACCTGGTGATCGTGGCCCTGGACGCCCATACCGGCGAGCCGCGCCTGTTCGGGCCCGACTCTGGGGTGGGCCTGGTGGACGCGGTGGCCGCCAGTTGCGCGGTCCCGGGCGTGTGGCCGTGCGTGACCATCGACGGCGCGCGGTACATGGACGGCGGTGTGCGCGCGGCCACGAACGCCGACCTCGCGGCCGGGTTCGATCGTGTCCTGGTGCTGGCCGCCATGCCCGACCTGGGAGAACCGTCGTGGGCCCGGCTGGAGGGCACGGTCGAGGTGATCGAACCCGACCAGGCGTCGCTGACGGCGTTCGGCGCCAACCCGCTCGCCCCGGAGACCCGCACCCCCAGCGCCGAGGCTGGCTACGCGCAGGGCCGCGCCGCGGCGCCGAAGGTGGCGGTGGCCTGGAACGACCAGGCTTAGCCGTCGGCGAGGACCTTCCTCAGCACCTCCGCGAACTCCCCGGTGGCCTCCATGAACCCGACGTGCTCCCCGGGGAACTCCGCCGGCACCGTGCCGAGCAGCTCCGCCAGCGCCACCGACGTCCGGTACGTGACTAGCTTGCCCGACTCCACCCCTATCCCCACGACGACCCGGGCGGAGGCGGCCCGAAGCGCGGCGACGTCGGGGACGTAGCGGGTGGTGCCGCGTAGTTCGTGGGCGAAGAAGCGGGCACCGTCGGCGAGGGACTGCTCCGACGGCTCCCCGGGAGGCGCGGCCTCGTCGTCGAACCCGGCGTTGCCCATGAACTTCCCGAAGGCGGCCTCCAGCCCGTCGCGGTGGAAGGTCTCGATCATGTCGTCCGTGGCGGCCCGCTGCTCGGCGGCGTCGGGCAGCAGCTCCAGCGAGGGCGGCTCGTGCGCGACGAGCGTGCGCACCCGTCCCGGATGCCGCGCGACCAGCGCCAGCCCCGTCACCGCCCCGCCGCTGCTGCCGAACACGTCGGCGGACTCGGCCCCCAGCGCGTCGAGGATGGCGGCGAGGTCGTCGGCGCGCAGTTCGGGCGTCGAGTCCTGGGTGGGATCGTCCAGCACACTGCCCGAGATGCCCCGGGGGTCGTGCGTGACGACGGTGTGGTCGGCGGCCATCGCGTCGGCCAGCGACGCGAACTCGGCCGCCGCCATCGGCGCGCCGGTCACCACCAGCAGCGGCCCGGAGCCGCGCACCTCGTAACGCAGTCGCACGCCGGGACGCTTCAGGGTGTGGGTGGTGGTCGTCATGGGGATCGTCCTTCCTCCGGTGCACTTGTCCTAGGTCAGACCGTCACCGTGGGCGAAACTCATCGGCGATCTCACGGCTCCAGGTTCAGGACCGCCCAGGTCTCGCCCGGCGCCAGGCCGGCCAGTTCGCGGCCGCACTCGCGCAGGAACTGCGGCCCCGACAGGATGTGGGCGGCGCCCGCGTGGATGTCCCTGAACAGCCGCTGGATCAGCCCGTCGCGCAGCGAGGAGGTGCCGCCCGAGGCGTACACGAAACGCGCCACCTCCGTGACCGTCGAGGTCATGTGGTTGAGCGCGAGCCGTAGCATCGTCTCCTCCCGCACGTCGAGCGTGCGGCCCGCCGCCAGGGCGCGTTCCGCGTCGTCCCACGCCTGGTGGATCAGGGCCTTCGCGGCGCGGTACTTCACCTCGGCCCTGGCGAAGTCGGCGTGGAAGGCGTCGCTGCCGGCGAGCTGGCCAGGCCGCCCGCTGCGCTCTCCCGCGTACCTGATCAGCTCGTCGAGCAGCCGGCGGCCGATGCCGAGCGCCCAGCCGGAGTGGCAGATCAGCGCCTGGTCGAGCAGCCCGAGCCGGTAGACGGCGCCGCCGCGCAGTGGCTCGTTGGTGGAGAAGACGTGCGAGTACGAGTCCGGTACGAACGCGCCGTCGATCGAGTAGTCGATGCTGCCCGTCGCGCGCAGGCCCAGGACGTCCCAGTTGCCGAGCATCTTGACGTCCTCCATCGGGGTGATGAAGATCCGTGCCTCGTCGGTGCCCTCTATGGCGCCCAGGCTGTGGGCGTACTGGGCGTGTGGCATGCCGGAGGCGAAGCTCCACTGCCCGCTGAGGCGGAACCCGCCCTTCTCCGGTACGGCGACGCCCGCCCTGGTGCCCTGGCCCGCGATCAGCGGCATCCGGGGACCCGTGAAGATCCGCTCGATGGCCTCGTCAGGCAGGTAGGCCCCGGCCGTGCCGTTCTCCAGCGTGGTGGCCATGACGACCCAGCCCGTGGAGGGGTCGGCGTACGAGAGCTGCTCGAAGACCGCGAGCAGCTCCTTGGGGGACGATTCGGCGCCACCGAGCGGGGCCGGCACCCAGATGCCGAAGATTCCGGCCTCGTGCAGGGCGTCCACGACGGTGTCGGTGAGTCTGGCCTGCGCCTCGGCCTTGTCGGCCTCGCGTTCGATCAGCGTGCGCAGGTCGCGGGCTCGCTCCAGCAGGGTAAAGCCGGCGGTGTTCAGTCGCGGCGTGTCGCTCATTTCCCGGTGCTCCTGTTCGTGATCGGCGGCGCTTTACTCCGTCAGATCACGAACGCGGCACGTTGTCCAGAGCCGGACCGGTCCGGCACGTTGTCCAGAGCCGGACCGGTCCGGCACGTTGTCCAGAGCCGGCGCGGGCCGGTCGCGGACTTCGTCGTCAGGGGGCCGGTGCTATCGTGAAAGAGACTTGAGACTTAGGAGACCAGGCATGGCAGGTGACGACGACATCTCCGGGTGATACCGGAGGTTGACCGGCCCCGGCAGGCGCGAAACGACCGCGCCGCCGACGTGGCCTCAGTCGTCATCCCCTGTCACTTCTCATGTGCATGAGGTCTCTTTCGCATGTCCGATGCGTTCATCGTCTGTTCCAACCTGTCCTTTTCCTGGCCTGACGACACCCCTGTCTTCAGCGACCTGTCCTTCAGCGTGGGCGGCGGCCGTACCGGCCTGGTCGCCCCGAACGGCGCCGGCAAGAGCACGCTGCTCAAGCTGATCGCCGGCGAGTATCGTCCCCGTGGCGGCAACGTCGCCGTCGAGGGCGTGCTCGGTTACCTGCCGCAGAGCCTGTCGCTCACCGGCGACCTGACCGTGGCCGAGGTCCTGGGCATCGCCCCGGTGATCGCCGCGCTGGACGCCATCGAGTCGGGCGACGCCGGCGAGGAGCACTTCACCACCATCGGCAACGACTGGGACATCGAGGAGCGAACCCGTGCCCAGCTCGACCGGCTCGGCCTCGGTGACCTGGCGTTCGGCCGCTCGCTGGGCACGCTGAGCGGCGGGCAGGTCGTCTCGCTCGGCCTGGCCGCGCAGCTCCTCAAACGGCCCGACGTCCTGCTGCTCGACGAGCCGACGAACAACCTTGACCTCGGCGCCCGCCGCAGGTTGTACGACGTGCTCGGTGACTGGAACGGCTGCCTGCTCCTGGTCAGCCACGACCGGGCGCTGCTCGACCGCATGGACCGCATCGCCGAACTCGACCGTGGCGAGATGCGCTTCTACGGGGGCGACTTCAGCGCGTATGAGGAGGCCGTACGCACCGAGCAGGAAGCCGCGGAGCGCACCGTGCGCAGCGCCGAGCAGGAGCTCAAGCGGGAGAAGCGGGAGATGCAGCAGGCCCGCGAGCGCGCCGAGCGCCGGGCCGGCAACGCCGCGCGCAACCTCAAGAGCGCCGGCCTGCCGCGGATCTTCGCGGGGAACATGAACGCGGCGCGCAGGAGTCGGCCGGGCGCGCCGGCCAGATGCACGCCTCCCGCGTCAGCGACGCCAGGTCCAGGCTCGACGAGGCCGGGCGGGCGCTGCGCGACGACCAGCGGATCGCCCTGGAGCTGCCGGGCACCCACGTGCCCGCCGGGCGCACGGTCTTCCACGGCGAACACCTGCGGGCGCGCGGCCTGTTCGCCGATCCGGGCATCGACCTGACCGTACGCGGGCCCGAGCGCATCGCGCTGACCGGCCCGAACGGCGCGGGCAAGTCCACGTTGCTGCGCCTGATCAGCGGCGACCTGCAGCCCGACGGCGGCACGACCGGGCGCGGTGAGCAGCGGACCGACGCGGGTACGACCGAGAGGTCCGACGGCGCCACGATCAGGCGGGCCGACGCGGGTACGACCGAGAGGTCCGACGGCGCCACGATCAGGCGGGCCGACGGCCGGGTCGCCTTCCTGTCGCAGCGGCTCGACCTGCTCGACGTCGAGCGCACCGTGGCCGAGAACCTGGCCGCGTTCGCCCCCGGCATGCTGGAAGCGGATCGGATGAACCTGCTGGCCCGCTTCCTGTTCCGGGGCCCCCGGGCGCACCTGCCGGTGAGCGTGTTGTCGGGCGGCGAACGGCTGCGCGCCACCCTGGCCTGCGTGTTGTGCGCCGAGCCCGCGCCGCAGCTCCTGCTGCTCGACGAGCCCACCAACAATCTCGACCTGGTCAGCGTGGGGCAGTTGGAGAGCGCGCTGGGGGCGTACGAGGGGGCGTTCGTGGTGGTCAGCCACGACGAGCGGTTCCTCGCGGAGATCAGGGTGGAGCGCCGGCTGGAGCTTTCCGGGGGACGGCTGCTGGAGGTCGCCGGTGAATGACGCAGAAGGCTGTACGGGTTCCCTACCTACCAACCTGTAGGGATCGCGGCCTGAGGGAGGGGGCCTACGAGTACTACGAGTAGGGCCCCCTCCGTAGGGCCGCCACAGCTAGGACAGGTCGAATTCCCCGTTGGAAGCTCCGTTCAGGAAGGCAAGCCATTCGTCCCTGGTGAAGCTCAGGACAGGCCCCTTCCCGTGCTCTTTGGTGTCTCTGACGAGAACGCTGTCGTCCGACCGCCGCATCACCTCGACGCAGCTCCCACCGTTCCCGCCAGACGCTTTGGCCTTGGTCCACACGTCCACACGGAGACCGTCTGAGTTACTCATAACTCTCCATCACCTCGCGAATGGTCTCCCGACTCTTGTCTACGGGATACGCCATGCTGGACAGGGCTTCCCACCGCACAATAAGCGCTTGCACGGTCTTGGCGCGATTCGTTACCCGGCCCTCCTCGGCACTCTCCAGGTAGGCGTGGTCCGGTCCGCCGTCCAGAAGTGTGGCGATCTCGAATGCGCCGAGACATCCCACCGTGAGCCCAGCTTTGAGGGGGATGATCCGTACTGTGATGTACGGAGGATTGAGTACATCCAGGAGCTTGCGAAGTTGCCCTCGCATAACCTCGGAGCCTCCCACAGGTCGATGGAGGACACCCTCATCAATGAGGGTCGAGTACATCGGTCGTGCCGGTGTGGTCAAGACAGTTTGCCTGTGGATACGGATCCGCACCGCCTGGTCGACATCCTGCTCAGTGATTCCGGGCTCTCCAAGGAATACGTGCCTGGCGTAATCCTCCGTCTGGAGTAGGCCAGGGATAAGCATCGGCTCGGATGTTCGGATGGTGTGAGCCGCCCCCTCTACTTTCGGCCACTCTCGGAACCACCGAGGCCCCAGAACGCCATAGATCTGCGGGAGTAGCTCTAGGAGTTGCCCGTTCAGCCCTAGGGCTTTCTCCACCTCGCGGGTGAACTCCTCGCTCGGCTTGCGCAGGAGTCGCTCGACATGCCCAACGGCGCTTTCACTGTAGGACAGCCGGTCCGCGAGTCGTTCTTGGGTCAACTTCTGGTCCATCCGGATGCCGCGTAGGCGTGCGGCGTACTCAGCCCACGCCGCTCTACTGGAATCGTGCCCGTCTTGCGGCATATCACACCCTTTCTGGCGCTATATCCCTTCGCATAGTTACGCAGAAGGTTGGCGTACTAACTGTATGGAACTGTACGCCTAATCTTTAACGCCTACCAGTGGAAGAAAGCCCATGCTGTAAGGGCCTACTCAAAGTTTCGGGAGGTGCAAGCCTCAAGCAGGAACGTACATGTCTGTGCGGACAGTACGCCGATCTTCAGAGGTGACCATGCGGGCAGTTGTGTCAGATCCTCCACGCGCAGGCGTGAAGGTGTGGATGCTCCGGGAGCTTGATGACCAGGCGTTGTTGCCTGGGCTGGCTCGCCAGGAGTTGCGGGGATGGATGGGGGATCACTGGGCGGTGGGGGATCTCCAGGTGATCGCGTCGGAGTTGGTGACGAACGCGATGGTGTACGGCGGTGGCGCGTGGGTGCGGATGAGCCTGCGGCCGGAAGAGCAGGGCGGGCGGCGGTACTGGCGGTTGACAGTGGTGGACCCTGGCCGGTCGGGGACGGTTCCGATGCCGCGTATGCCGGGGGTTGGCGAGATGACGGGCCGGGGTCTGTGGATCGTGGACGCGCTGACGAGCGGGTCTTGGGCCACGAGTCTCACGCAGGCCGGCGAACGGGCCGTGTGGGCTCGGCTGCCGTTCGAAGCGCCGATGGAAGGAGGGCGGGAGCGATGACGGCCAGTACGCAACGGAGTCGCTCCGGATGGCTGGCGCGGACACGTTTTGACGCCTACCCAGATCCTCCGATGTCGCATTGCGAACGGTTGAAATGGAGCGTTCCATGGCAACGGCAGGCGGAGTGGACGTGACCGGAGGTAGAGCATTTCCCGGTTGGGAGATTCTGGAGGGTGCCGGGGGCGGCTATATCGCCTTCCGTACTGTCTTGGTTTCCACGAAGAGCGGCCTGTCCAATGTGCGCTGCGGCGCGACCCGACGTGAACTGTTCGAGCACCTGGAGCAGGAAACCCGACTCGAACGCCAGCCTCGTCAAGCTTCTCGTCCGACCAAGGACGCGCGAGGCGCGGCATGAGATCCGCGTGCCTGCCATCGGTACAGCCCCTGAGGCCGGCTGTGGTGATTCGTTGGCGTCCCGCGTCGGGACAGCGGGAGGAACGGCTGAGCCCCAAGGCGCGAAGCGCCCACTTGCGATGACCTTGCGTGCCGAAGGCGCGCCCCGGGAGGGCGGCTGAGCCCCGAAGCGCGAAGCGTCTCCTTGCGCCCCGGGGCTCTGGGGCTACTTGCTGTCCATCAGCTCGATCCACTCGTTCACCAGCTGCTCGAGTGCCTCTTTGTTGGCCTTGACCTCGTCCATGTTGTGGAGCTTGATGTAGGCCTTGCCCTTCGTGGCGGGCTCAAGCAGACCGGACTCGTCCTTGAGGAGCGCGCCCTGGTGGACGACCAGGGCGACGGCGTCCTTGACCCTCGGGCTGACGGTGGCCAGCTCTTCCTTGTACGCGAAGCTGGGGCCTCCCCATTTGACGTCTTCTTCAATTTTGGGATTGGCGACGATGATGGCCCTGATAGCTTCCATCTCTTCCTTCAGCGGGTGGCTGAGCTTGCTCAGGAAGTCGTCAACCTTCTTTGAATTGGACATTTTCCAAAGATGGCACATTCCACTCTGGGGCCGCATCTCCCAGCGTGCTTTTCGACGGCTCAGGTTCTGGCGGGTGGCGGGTCGAGATGGCGGTGGCGGGCGTCCGGGCGGATGCCCTTCCCCGCGAACGCCTGCTTGACCAGCACCTCCAGCGCGGCGGGGTCCGTCACGTTCGGATTGTCACTGATCACCTGGGCGATGACCTTGGCCCGGGTCTCGGTGAAGCTGAGCCCTTCCGCGTCGTCCAGGAAGTTCTCGGCCTCCTCGGACCACGAGACGGCCTGGGTCAGCCGCGAGTAGAACGGGCTGATGCTGAGGTTGGCCTCGCCCGGCCCGAGCACGTCCTGCACAGCGGTGGCCAGCTTGCTGCCGACCACGTCGGCTCCGTTCTGGGTGTTCTCGCCGAGGAGGTAGTAGAGCACCAGCTTGTCGTTCTTGACGAGCTTGTCCGGGGCCGCGGCCGTGGACAGGTAGACCTTGAACTGCGTGAACTTGTCGCGCAGGTCCTCTTCCTTGAACAGGGGTGTCAGCGCCCTGGCCACGCGCAGCCCCGTGGCCTGGGAATTGAGGTTGACGACCAGGCGGCGGGCCCGATTGCGGAACTCCTCCTCGGGAATCGTCCCGTGCCGGTCGCTGAGGACCCTGACGTAGTCGCCGTTGTCGAGCGCCTCCCAGAACTCGACCGGCTCCTCGTTCTCGGCGGTCTGGTTCTCGATCGTGTAATCGCCGCTCTGCTCACCCTCGTGGCCGAAGTCGTAGACGTCGTCGGCGTTGACGGCCTCGGTGAGGTAACCGGCGTCGCCCACCCCCATGAGGCCGTACACGTCGTCCTCGATCTCGTCGTCGGGATCCCGCAGGCGGACGCCGTCCGCGCCGTACCAGTCGTCGAAGAGTTCGCGGAAGAAGCGCCTGTCGCGGTTGGCGTTGAACTGGTGCCGGAGGTCGTCGCCCAGCATGTTGAAGTCGTTCCGGCTCACCCTGGGCGAGTCGGCCCGGCCGGAGGTGAACGGGACGTCCGGCAGGTTCAGCGGCGGCACCACCACCGGCGTGGGCGGGACGACCGGGGTCGGCGGGAACGGCCTGTGCGGAAGCACGATCTTCACCGGGGTCGGTGGCAGCGGTTTGGCGGGCGCTTTCACCGGTGTGGGTGGGAGTGGTTTGGTGGGTCGCACCGGGGTCGGTGGTAGCGGTTTGGCGGGCGCTTTCACCGGTGTGGGTGGGAGCGGTTTGGTGGGTCGCACCGGGGTCGGCGGGAGTGGCTTGGTGGGCGCTTTCATCGGGATCGGTGGCAGCGGTTTGGTGGGCCGCTTCACTGGAGTCGGTGGCAGGGGCTTGGCGGGCGCCTTCACCGGGATCGGTGGTAACGGCTTGGCCGGCGCTTTCACCGGTGTGGGTGGGAGCGGTTTGGCGGGCCGCACCGGCGGCCTGCCCTGAACCTTGTTGCGGAACATGTGACCCCTCGATCAGACGGCTCGGTAGGCGAGGATGAGACCGGCGTTCACGAGCGCCGCGCGATCGCCGTCGGCCACCAGCGTCAACGGCATGGCGCCGACGCTGAGGCCGGGCGTGCGCACCACCGTGCCCTCCTCAAGAGCCAGCCGCTGGTCGCCGTTGAGCAGGAAACGCGCGGCGCCCGGCCGGCCGGCCTCGTACTTGGCGTAGATGCCGGTGATCTGCCGCCCGTTCATGCGCGGGAACATCTCCGGCGTGAGCGGCAGCGTCAGCACGCCGTCGTCGCCCTCCTGGAACTGCTGCCACTGCTCGGGGAACTCGCCGGCGACGTCGATGTAACGGGCCGCCGGGTACGGCTTGAGCATCCCCTTCACCGCGTTGGCGAAGACCGCGCCGCCCTGCTCGGCCGTGTACTTGACGGTGACGACCACGTCGAACAGCTCGGCCGGCGGCGTCCCGTTGGTTTCGAGCCGCCAGGTGGAGACCGCCCCCGTGCCCTCGAACGGCAGGTATCTCTCGTCGTCGAAGCGCAGCTCGAACAGCCCGTTGTTGTCCCGGCCCTGCTCCACGTCGGACAGCGCGATCTGCTGGCTGGGCCGCCAGTCGGAGCGTACGGTGTCCGGCGCCGAACCCTTGGCCTCCGTCAGGAACCGCACGGCCCGCGGGTCGGCGGACAGCACGGTCTTGTGGCCGAGCTGGGTGAGCGTGGCGTTGACCCCGAGCTGCTCCGTGCCGTCGGTGAAGGTGACCGACAACGTCCTGATCCGGCGCCGGTAGTGGCCGGGGAAGTCGCGGTCGAACAGCGCCTCGGTCAGCGTGAACTCGCAGCGGCCCTCGGACCTGAGCTTGAGCACGGCCAGCGGGTCGAGCTGCAGCAGCGACACCCGCTTGACGATCTCCAGGCCGCGCGCGTCGCCGTCCAGGTAGGCCTTGCCCAGCCGGTCCAGGTCGACGGCCAGCGTCTCGCCGGCCAGCAGGCCCTTGCGCTGGCTCTCCCAGTAGACCGGCTGCAGGATTGTCTCGTTGACGCCGCGTTCGTACTGGTAGGCGCGCTCGGCGGCCTTCGCCGTCTCCAGGGCCAGGTGGTAGCTCTGGAAGTACAGGGCCGCCAGGCGCGAGGACATCCACTGGTAGAGCTGGGCGCTGGTGAACTTCCCTGTGAGGAACGTGACGACCGCCTCCGCGTTGGCGATCTCCTGATTGGTGATCTCCAGCTCGCGCTGGGCGATGGCCAGCTGGAACCCGGCTCCCGCCACCTGGTGGCCGATCTGCACGATGTCGGACTTGGCCGTCATCAGCTGGAAGCGCCAGTCCTCCAACTGGCGCTCCTGCTCGGCCCGTACACCGAGCAGTTCGCCGAACACGCTGAGCGCCTCGCCCATCGTCTCCGCCGTCTCGGCGCCCTTGCCGATCACCTCGCCCAGGTGCAGGCCGCCGTACTTGGTGCCGATGATGAACGGACCGAGGTAGGCATCCGGCACCGCGTACGCGATGGCCGCGGCGATCTTGAGGCCGCCGGAGTAGAAGTGGGCGATGACGGCGCCCGACATCGTGGCGAGCTGCGCTATCTGCAGCGGGCTGAGCCCGGCGGTGATCAGGTGGTTGTACCAGTCGCGGCGCTGGATCGCGGCGGCGAGTGAGGCCTCCGACTCCCGCAGGGTCTCGGTGGCCGACCTGACCTGCGCCTCCTTGATCGCTCGGGTCATGGACAGGATGGCGCTCTCCTGCCGGGACTGCAGCAGCGTGAGCTCCTCGCCGTCCCGCTTCTCCAGCGCGGCCAGCAGGTCGCCGCCGAACTGGCGTACCCGGTCCACCAGCTCCTGAGCCTTGCGGAAGGTGAAGGCGAACCTCTGGTGCGGGACCTGGGCGGCCAGCCCGGTGACCACCTGGTCCGGAGAGAGCCCGGCGGCCGCGCCCCTGACCAGCGCCATCACGTCGACCGGCGGCTCGAACAGCGGCAGCGGGCGGCTGATGCCCATGATGTCGAGCGAGGCCCTGATCTTGCGCAGCCGGTCCTCGACCCGGGTCCAGTAGTCGCCGAGCTGCGAGTTGCCCGGGATGAAGAAGTAGGCGTCGGCGACGCTCTTGTGGGCGACGCCCAGGCCGTCCAGCAGCGTGCCGCCCGCGGTGAGACGCTCGGCGTGCGGATCCCGCGCCGGCTCCAGCGCGCGCAGCTCGTCGTAGGAGTGGGTGGGATCGAGCGTACGGGCGCCGACACCTTCCGGACGGCGGCCCAGCAGGTCGTAGGCGAGGATGTAGAGCATCCGAGCCTCGTCGATGCTCTCCATCGTGTACTGCCCGAAGAGCAGGTCGCCCCAGTCGAGCAGGTTGTCGACGTAGGCCATGACGACCGCCCGGCGATAGGCCGAGGGCCGCAGGTCGGCGATCGCGTGCGGGTCGAAGGGATCGTCCCGGTACGCCTTGAGCAGCGCGCCGTGGTCGCCCATCAGGTCGTACTGGCGGCGCAGCCGGGCGAGCATGCCCACCTTCTCCTGGAGGGGGCGCTCGGCGTCGTCGGTGAGCAGGGCCAGGATGGGCGGCAGCTTGTCCGTGGCCAGCTCGGCCAGCCAGGTGAGCTCTTCCTGGGTGCACTCGCGCGCCTGCTCGAAGGCCGGGATCAGGGTCGTCACCTTGGCCAGGATCAGCCGGAGGTCGGCGTCCACGTCGGCCGGCTTGAGCGCGTCGAGGTCGGCCAGGCAGCCGTCCACCAGCGCCCGGACGTCGATCGCCAGGAACGGCAGGAATCGCCAGTATCGGTCCTCCGTGGGATCGAAGACGTATTCGTACCAGCGCCTGGCGTCCTCGAAGCGCTGGCCGGCGTTGAGCGCCTGCGCGATGAGCAGCGGCGCGTGAAAGAAGATCTCCCAGTAGTAGCGCCCGTTGGCGCTCTGGAAGTCCAGGTGCGAACTGGCCGGGGTGCCCGCGACGTCGGACGTGACCTTGATCGTGGTGGGCCCTGAGGCGATCGTGCTGAACGCCGGCAGCTCGTCGGTCTCCTGGGACTCCGGGGCCAGCAGCCCGGGCACCCCGCCGACCAGCAGCCGCCGGTTCAGCTCGAACGCCGTGCTCGACGTCAGCCGGATGATCTCGTGCGGCAGCGCCGCGAACTCGTACGGCCTGACCAGGAGTGTGCCCTTGCCCTTGGGATAGACGATGTAGTTCGTGCCGAGGAAGAACATCAGGCTGGAGGGCAGGTCCATGGCGCCGGTGAAGTCGTCGAGGAAACCGGGCGGCAGTGAACGCCAGTTGCCCTCGATGCCGCTGAACCCCTCGCGGCGCAGGTCGGCCAGCTCCTTCCCCTTTTCGAGCACGGCGTAGATGCGGTCGCCGAACACGTAGTGGCGCTCGCCGCGCTGGAAGACGGCCCGGACGCGGTAGGGCAGCTTCTTCGGGTAGTTCGCGTCGATGAAGTCGGGGATCACCCCGTTCTCGATCGTGTAGTGGACGTACTCCTCGCCGCTGGTCAGGTAGAGGTCATCGCCGTCCAGGTAGGCGGCGTCGACCTTGCCGGTGCGGGGGATCGCCGTGGGGACCCGCCCGAGGTCGTAGGTCGACGGGTTGTTCCCGATCCGGCCCTGGTTGCCGTAGACGGCGTAGGTGTGGGCGGTGTTGTCGAAGAAGTAGGACTTGTCCGCGTACTGGTAGGCCGCGTCCACCTTCCCCGAGCGAGGCAGGTTGTCGTTGCCGCTGTTGGACAGCTGCTTGGGGGCCTCGTCCGGCTGCTCGGCGCCGTCGGTGTAGCGGGCGTAACGTTCGCCGGCGATGACGAACAGGACGTCCCGGTTCCGGCCGTCCTTGCGCAGCAGCAGCGCGTCGAGTTGCGGAACCTTGGGTGACGTCTGCTTGTCCTTGTCCTTGTCCTTGTCGGGTGACAACCAGCTCAGACTGGCTTTGGGCGACCAGGAGGAGGACAGGCCCTTGAGCACGTTCGAGCTGGTGAAGCCGTGCTCGGTGGAGTAGAAGCACTCGACGCCGTCAGCGGTGTAGGCGGCGTCGATCCGCGACCACTTCGGCAGGGTGTCGTTGTTGCTCGCGATGGGCTTCGGGTAGCCGGGCGCCATCAGCCCGAAGGGCGCGCCCGCGTAGCAGTAGTACTCGGTGCCGGAGAAGACGTAGGTGAGGCCGCCGCGGACCAGCATCGCGTCCACGACGCCCGACTTGGTCAGCGGGCTGCGGGCGTAGCCCCACCGGTCCACGATCTTGTCGTAGGTGGCGCGCAGCGAGCCCGTCTTCTTGACGGGCAGATACTCGTCCTGCTTGAAGAAGTACCGGATGTCGCCCAGCTCGAACGCGGCGTCGATGGCCGTCCAGACGGGCAGCCGGTCGTTGTTGGGGTCCAGCACGCTCGGCTGCGGGTCGCCCTGGGGGTCGGGAACGATCGGCCGGCACAGGAAGCTGCCGCCCTTGTGGTCCGCGCTGAACCACGGGCCGTCCTGCGACCCCGCCGCGTTGCCGAAGCGGATCACGCTGGTCTGGTCGACCGGTGCGGGCTCGTCGAAGATCTTCGACAGCTCCACGATCCTGGCCGGCTCGGCCGGCGTCGTGACCGGCACCGCGTACAACTCGGGGGTGAGCGCGTACGCCATCGACCGCGTCTCCGTCTTGGGCGGTTTGCCGGGCTCGGCGGGCGGCATGGTCACCGTGTACCAGCACGACACGACGATCGAGTCGTGCGCGGCCGGGTCGTCGCCCGGGACGGTGGACGACGCCTGGACGAGCAGGTGGACGTCGCTGATCGGGAACTGCACCGGCAGGCTGAGCGGCAGTACCTGGGCGCTCACCCACTCCTTGTTGAGGTTGCAGAAGGAGTAGGAGATCCGCACCCGGTACTTGGTCGGCGGCGGGTCCACGTTCTGCTTGTTGCCGTCCTGGCGGGTGACGATCGTGGTGACGCCGGAGGTCTCCGGCGCCACGGTCTCCACGACCGGCCAGAACACGAAGACGCGGCCGAACGCGTGCACCGGGTCGACGCGGTCGCTGTCGATCTGGGCCTCGACCTTCAGCCACGGCTCCCAGGTGGCCGACAACCTCTCACCGTCGCGGAACTCGGCCTCGCGGTAGTAGTAGCGGCGCGGCTCGGTCCTGGTCCTGCCGAACAGCACCAGCCGCCGCACCCCCTGCTCCGCCCCGTCCTCCCGGTAGACGTAGGCCCCGGCGATGGACAGCCGGGAGACCTCGGTGTACTCGTCGAGGTAACGCTTGTAGGCGCGCTGCACGTTGTCGGCGCTGATCTCGCTCTGCAGCAGGTCGTTCTCCAGCTCGCGGAACGCCGGCGTCTTGGTGTCGCGCAGCTCGGGCCGGATGTAGTTCTCCGGGTAGAGGAAGACCTTGCGGTTGGCCTCCCAGATCCGGTAGTTCTTCAGCCACGACCACCAGACCCTGACCTTGCGCCGGAGCTCCTCGTCGTCCGGGAGGACCTTCTCCAGGTCGAGCAGGTAGCGGTGCACGTAGAGCTGGACCGCCGCGATCGCCTCGCGCACGCGTGAGGTGGTGCCGACGGCGCCCATCTCGACGTCGACGAGCAGCCGCTCGTAGAGCTCGCGCACGCCGTCGATGTCGGGGTTCACGTGCAGCGCGCCGGGCACGAGCGCGTCCCGCCTGAGCACGTTGAGCTCGTCGTGCACGGTCCGGGAGACGATCTCCCAGTCCTGGTCGCTGAGCTTGCGCCGCAGCATGAGGTCGAGGGCGGGGGCCGGGTCGGGCTTGGTCCAGGCGTCCAGATAGAGCCGCGAGGGCCCGGTGCCGGCCTTGGCGGCCAGCGCGAACACCTGGACCAGCTTGAGGACGAACTCGATCTCGAAGCGCTCCTCCTCGACCGGGAACTCGGTGATCAGCCCGGCGTTGCGCTTGACCCAGCGCAGCTCCTCGACGTCCCAGCCGAACAGGCCGGCCAGCCGCTCGTACGGCTCGGCCGCGCCCGTCCCGAGCAGGTCCGCCAGCCCGGGATGGGCGCGGGCCAGCTCGGTGAAGCGGGTGATGGTGTGCACGTCGGTGAGCCGGTAGTCGGCCGTGTCGGACCACCGGTGCCGGAACGGCTGCGCGAAGGTCCAGTCGGGCAGGTCGTAGCGGTCCGGGTAACGCATGTACTGGTCGTCGTTGATCAGGTACGTGACGTCCTCCAGGACGCACGCGCCGGTGATCCCGTCTTCGAACGTTTCGGGCAGGTCGCCCCAGTCGTCCCTGATCGTCCGGGGGAAGCCCTCGTCCACGACGTCGAGGGTGCCCGAGTAGCGCACGTACTGTTCCGCCCGGAACGCGTACAACTCCCCGGTGGGGGCGACGAGCGCGGCGTCGATGACGGGGCTGACGGCGAACTGGTTGAGGATCTTGCCCCACTGCTCGGTGACCGGCTTGACCACGCCGTCGACCAGGAACCGGGTGCCCTTGAACAGGTAGACGCGGCGGTCGTGGGCGCGGAGGGCGGCGTCCACGCCGTCCTCGAAGTCGGCCGGCAACGGCGGCAGGCCCAGCTCGCCCGCCAGCGAGCCGGCGATCGTGCGCGGGTAGCCCTCGTCGGCGTACTCGTAGTCGCCGCCGGTGTAGCGGACGTACTGGTCACCGGAGAACAGGAACGTCTGCTGGTCGCGGACCAGCGCCGCGTCCACCCGCTTCCGGTCGGCGATGGTGTTGCGGACCCGCCCGAGCAGCCCGATCTCGTACGTGGCGACCGGGGCGCGCGAGACGACGTGCAGGGCGCCATTCACGACGAGGTAGGCATTGCGGCCGTTGGCCACCGCCGCGTCGATCCGCTGCCCCGCGACCGCGTCCTCGAAGGTCTCGGGCAGTCCGGCGAAAGCCGGCTCGGCCCGCAGGTTGACCGCGATGGCCTTCGGGTATCCGGGGTCCACGTAGCGGTACTCGTCGCCGGTGTAGCGGACATATTGGCTGCCGGAGAACAGGAACGTCGTGTCGTCGCCGAACACGATCGCCGCGTCCACGGACCCGCCCGTCTCGGGCACGAACGGATTGGCCGTCTTGCCCCAGCGTTCGCGGATGGCGAGCAGCGGGGAGAAGGCGCGGTCGGCGTAGCGGGTGTACTGCTCGGTGAAGAAGAAGTAGGTCGAGCCGTCGGCGGCGGTGAACGCGGCGCGCAGCAGGTCGCCCGGCTCCACGCCACGCCCGAAACCACGCCAGATGCGCTCGATCGGCCGCGGATAGGACCACTGGCCGGTCTCCTCGTTGAGCTGCACATACCGCTCGCCGGCCAGCAACAGCATGGTGTCGTTCTCGAAGAGCACGGCCTGCGGGATGGGGAAGAGGTCGGGGACCTTCCAGAAGGAGTCGTCGGTCAGCGCCGGATAGCCGGGGTCGGGCTCCCCGTAGGCGCCGCGTTCGCCGGTGTGGACGACGTGGCGCATGGCGCCGGTCTCGTCGGGGTGCTCGAAGAGGTAGGTGACGCCGTGCCGTACGTAGGCCAGGGCGACGCTGGTCAGGCCCCAGTGGTCGGCGATCGGCCTGGGCTCGCCTTCGATCGTGTCGAGGGAGTCGCCGTACACGACGAACTGGTCGCCGCGGAACAGGTACGTCTTGCCGTCCCGGCCAACGAACGCCGCATCCACCCCGTTGTCCTGATAAATCGTGTTACGGGGGCGGCCCCACTCCTCGGCCAGCGGGTAGTCCTTGTTGACCGCCGTGTTGTAGCAGTTGGCGCCCTTGAACAGGTAGGTCGTCTCGTCGCGGCCGGTGAGCACCGCGTCGAGGCCCGTACGGTACTCGGCGGGGACCGAGCGCAGCGCGAGCGGCCTGACCGGGACGGCCGAGTCCGGCCCCTCCAGCGCCGAGTGCCGCCGCCATTCGCCCTCCCGCTCCACCAGGACGGCCCCGTTGTCCACGTACGCGCACGACAGCCCGGTCAGGTGCTGGTCGTCGTACTTCCGGTAGACGGCGTCGGACACCACGTGCCACTCGCCGTCGCGGAACAGGTAGACGTTGCGCCGGTCGGCGAACGCCGCGTCCACGCCGGTCAGCGGCACGTCGAGCGAGCCCAGCCGCGGCTCCTTCGACAGGGACGAGATCGCGCGCGGATACCCGTCCTGGATGGCCGCGTAGTCGTGATCGAGATAGCGGACGTACTGGCCGCCGGAGAACAGGTAGGTGTAGGTACGCGTGACGTCGACGCCGTCGACCTTCTCCACGGCGTCCATGACCAGCGTGGCGTCCACCCGCCCGGTACGCGTGACGTTGTTGACCACATTGCCCCAGAACGCGCTGACGGTCGCCGGGAACCGGTCGTCGATCTGGCTGTAGTCGGAGGTGGAGTAACGCACGTAGTGGCCGCGGTAGAAGACGTAGGTCTTGCCGTCCTTGCCGACGAACGCCGCGTCGACCCCG
Source organism: Nonomuraea insulae (assembly GCF_042656245.1). Taxonomy (NCBI): domain Bacteria; kingdom Bacillati; phylum Actinomycetota; class Actinomycetes; order Streptosporangiales; family Streptosporangiaceae; genus Nonomuraea; species Nonomuraea insulae. Next base: position 326,323 of record NZ_JBHSPA010000006.1, on the reverse strand, counting down.
TCGAACGGCAGGCTGTCCCACCGATCGAGCAGCGTGTAGGGCTCCGACCACCACCGGTGCCGGGCGTCGAAGACGACGAACCGGCCGCGGGAGAACAGGAACGTCTGGTTGTCCCGCCCGGTGAACACGGCGTCGACGCGCGCGAAGCCGGGGTCGGTGGCCAGTGTCGCCGGCAGGTTCCACCAGTTGTCGGCCAGCGGCCGCGGATAGCCCGCGTCCGGGATCGTGTAGTCCCTGGTCGAGTAGCGGACGTAGAAGATCGTGTCGTCGCCGTACACCTTGATCCGGTCGCCGGCCCGGCGGATGGTCAGCTGGATCCCGCCCTCGGCGAGGACCCGCCACTCGGTCGCCGCCGACGAGGCCGTGACCTGCGCGTCGTCGGGCAGGGTGATGTGGTGCTCCTGCAGGCGGCGGCGCAACGCCGGCGAGAGCCGCCCCGAGGCCAGCTCGGCCTCGTAGCCGGCCGGCAGATCGAGGATCTGGCCCACCGAGCCGAACAGGTGGGTCGCGCCGTCCATGACGAACGCCGCGTCCACACGGTCGAGCCCGCCCCAGTCACCGGTGACGGCACGCGGATAGCCGAGGTCGACGACCGAGTAGTCGGCGGTGGAGTAGCGCACGTAGCGGTCGCCGATGAACAGGTACGTCTTGCCGTCCAGGCCGACGAACGCGGCATCCACCTTTCCGTCCGGGCCCTCGCCCGAGCCCGTGCCCTCGCCCAGCAAGGGCCGCATCCGCCCCCAGCTGTCCTTGGTCGGCGTGACCGGGCCGGGGCCCGCCTGGCTCATGGCGACGGTCTTGCCGTCCCTGAACAGGTGGATCGTTCCCGATCCGTCCTGGAAGGCTGCCTCGACCGCGCCCTCGAACTCGACCGGGACGCCCGGGTGCCACGCCTCGATGTGGCGCGGGTAGCCGTCGGCCACGCGTACGCCCTCGTTCTCCAGGCTGTCGGTGTAGCGCACCACCTGGTTGCCGGAGAACAGCAGGCAGCCCTCGCCGTCGGCGTAGGCGGCGTCGATCCGCTCGGCGTCCGCGAACGTGTTCCGCACCCGCCCCCAGCGCTCCCCGAGCGGCGCCTCGGTGACGCCGTCGAACCACCGGTCGCCGCTGAAGACGTGGGTCCGCCCGTCGCGCCCCTGGAAGGCCGCGTCCACGGCGAAGCCGAACGTTTCGGGCAGCGGCGTGTCACGCCCCTCGCCCTCCCACCATTCTCCGATCGAGCGGGGATAGCCCTCGTCGGCGTGGGTGTAGTCGTCCGTGGAGTAACGCACGTACTGGTCGCCGCTGAACACGTATGTCCGGCCGTCGCCGTCGGCGAACACGTTGTCGATGCGCTTGGGGTTGGCGAAGTTGTTCCTGACCTTGCCCCAGACCTGGTCCTTGGGGGCCCAGCGGGTGCCGCCCGGGTCCCGGGTGAAGGCGTGCGAGAGACCGTCGAGGCCGCGGCCGACGATCCATTCGACGCCGTCGGGCCGTACGAAGGCGGCGTCGATCCCGGCCAGCGTGGCGAAGTGCGGGGACAACTCGATCAGCGGCTTGGACCGCGGGTCGGCGAGGGCGTACGTGCTCGCCGAGTAGATCCAGTAGTTCCCGGCCTGGAACAGGTAGATCTTGCCGTCGCCGCCGGTGAGCAGCGCGTCGAAGCGGTCGATGCCGGGCGGCAGGGCCAGCGGCTCGGGGAACTTGCCGGCCAGGTCCTGGTCGTGGAAGGAGACTCCGACCTCGGTGGCGTCCAGGGCGAGCTTGGCGGCCAGCCGGGCGAACCGCCGGATCCTGCGGTAGGTGCGCCGGAAGTACGGGTCGGTGGCGTCGCCGGTCAGCGCGGGCGCGACGAGCACGTCGAACGCGCCAGGGGCGACCGCGTCGCAGATGGCCTCGGCCACCGGTGCGGGCACGCCGAACCCGTCCTGCAACACGGCCAGCAGGGCTTCGTGCTGCGCCATGGCCAGCCCGTCCAGCAGCGTGGCCACCTCGTCGGCGGCTGCCATGAGCTCCGTGGCGACCGCGTGCAGCAGGAAAAAGACGTCCGTGCTGTAGTCCTCGGCGCCGGGCAGCGTGAAGTCCAGCGCGTTGGTGACGGTGCCGAAGTAGGCCAGCCGCTCCCACGGCACGCCCAGCGCGGCGTCGAGGTCCTCGTTGTCGATGAGCAGCTCGACGAGCTGGGCCCGCTCCTCCTCGTCGAAGCCGAGCTCCGCCACGGCCTCCAGGTCGAGCCGGTAGGGCCGCTGCGCCGTCAGGATCGCCGCGATCCGCTGGTAGATCACGCCGCCGTCGGCCGCGGTGTACCCGGGCCCGAGGTCCATCATGCCCTCGGGGTCGTCGAAGAGCCCGCGTACGTCCTCGCGGACGCGTCCATTCACGGTGACCTCGCCGTCGAGCCGGTCGATGACCCGCTGCCCCGTCGCGGACTCGGCGATCGGCGCGAAGTCGTCGGGCGTGAAGGTGTACACCTCGGCCTGGGTGGCGGAGATCTGGTCCCGCATCGCCTCCAGGACGGCACGGCGGATCGGGTAGAACTCCAGCGCGAGGCCGAGGTCGTCGGGGAGCGCCTTGTCGGCATAGGCGTCGTACGCGTCGATGACGCCGTTGAACCGCAGGCTCTCGACCAGCGCGGTCAGCTGCGTCTCGGTCAGCCGGAGGACGGCGAAGACGCCGGGGTCGAGCGTGATCGTGGCCCGGCGGAACAGCTCGATCCGCTCGGCCAGCGCGGCGTAGACCCCGTCGGCCACGTCGCCGAGGTCCGCGGACGCGGTGAACAGCTCGGCGTTCGCCGGGTCGGCGAAGAAGTCCGGGTCGACGACCTGGCCCGCGTCGTCGAGGTAGCCGTTGTAGACGAGGTTGTCGTACAGCTCGGCCTGCTCGCCCTCGGCCAGATCGAACTGCCCGGCCAGGTCGGAGGGGTAGAAGGCGCTGTCCATGCCGGCGATGAGGGCGAACAGGGCCTGCGCCAGGTCGTCGTAGTCGCCGGCCAGGACGGCCTGCGCGGGCAGGTCCTCGGTGGTGAGCAGGCCGTCGGTCCGCAGCAGGCCGGAGAACGTGAGGTTGGCGAAGATCTTCAGGATCATCCGGTCGGCCAGGCCGAGACCCTGGAAGTCCTCCTTGGTCAGCACCGCCACGTCGGTCACCGCGTTGTACGCGGCGGGCAGCACCACGGCCGGGTCGAGACGCAGCAGTCGCGGATCGCGCGGCGAGACCACGCCGTCCACGTACGCGGTGAGCACGTCGTGCACGACCTGGGCGCCGCGCTCGTCGAACCGGTCGGAGACGAACAACCCGGGGCTGAGCGCGACGGTCTCGAACCGGTCGCTGATCGCGGTGAGGATCGCCTGCTGCTCCTCCTCGGACTCCGGCGTGGCCGGCTCGCCCAGCACCTCGGCCAGATCCCGCGCGCCGAACCCCCAGTCGCGCATCCAGGCCGTGACCGCCAGCAGCGTCTGCGTCAGCCAGAGGCTCGACGGCGCGTGCGTGCCCTCAAGGATGCGGTAGCAGTCGGTCGTGCCCGGCTCCAGCACGGGCAGGACGGGGAAGGTGGTGTAGCGGCGCAGCGCGGGATCGGCCTCCAGCGCCGACAGCAGCGTGAACAGCTCATCCACCGACAGGCCGAGCGCCGAGACCAGCCGGGCGACGCGGTGCAGGAGCGACAGCGCGGGCAGTCCGATTCCCCGGTCGAACGGGCCCGCCTCCAGCGGGGTGGCGTAGCGGTCCCTGAACCGCTGGACGACCGTCACGATGTCGGCCTCGGCCAGGTCGATGGAGCGTGCCAAGTGCAGGCGGTAGTCGCGGTTCTGCGGCGCGAGGATGTCGCCGGGAGGCACCGGCACGTCGTCCACGGTCTCCGGCAGCGTGCGGCTCGTCAGCCCCGCGATCACCTCGTACGCGAGGTCGTGCGTGCGGTGAAGGTGCACGGCCGCCGCCAGGGCGCTGAGCGCGGGCAGGTCGATCTTGCCCGCGCAGCACGAGGTCAGCACGACGTCGAGATCGGTGAACGACAGGCCGGTGCGCCGCGAGAGCCGGACGAATCGGGTCACCCGGTCGAGCCAGACGAGGGTGACGCCGCTGAGGCTCTTGTCGTCCGAGGCGACCGTGACGAGACCCCCGTTGCAGGCGGACTTGAGCAGTTCGGCCAGCTCAGCCCCGGTCATCGAGGCGGCGGCCAGGAACACCTCGACGTCGGACAGCCCGGCCGACGGCCTGCCGTACCGCTCGGCCACGCCGGCTTCGTCCGCGCGGACGGTGGTGACGACCTCGACGTCGTCGGTCGACAGGCCGAGGTACTCGCGGGCGACCCGGTCGCGGTCCACCCGCTCGGCGAACAGCCGGTAGAACTCGACCGGATCGATGCCGAGGTGACGCAGATAGACGCGCACCCGGGCGTCCGTGAACGAGAACGGCAGGGCGAAGGGGTGCTTGAGGGTGCGCAGCTTCTCCTGCGGCTTCGGGCCGACCAGCGTTTCCAGCACCTCGTTGACGACGTCGAGGTAGGGCGTGAGCGTGAAGGTGTTCTCCGCGTCGAGCGGGATGCCCCCGATATCCGGCCTGCGCCGCAGAACGGCCGTCTCGTCGAACGACCCCCGCAGCAAATTCAGCAGATCGACCAAATAGGCCGCCGGCGAGTACACCGACCGGGCCTCGTCGCCGTCCCGTAGATCGAGATCGCCGAAAAGCAACTCATAACTGGGTAATGAAGCATCGTTGCGCACGCCGAATTTCCCCTTCGCCTGAATCCCCCGAGTTACGCCCCGTAATCGGGGCGCCTTATGCTCGCCCATCCCGCCGGTCGCGACTACCTACTGGCGAGGTGACACTCTTGTTGTCGCCCCTTGATTATTCGAGGCCGATGAGGCGCGTCTCGCCGAGGAAATAGGCGGCCCGGAATCTGTCCGGTCCGACGATTTCCAGAATTTCGGCGGCCGGGCCGGACGGCCGCGGCTGGGCCGGCGGCTCACTCACGTCGCCGACGAGCGCCTGCCGGACGGCGGGGTCCTTGGCGGCCGCGCCGTACGCGCCGGCCAGGGCCTCGGCAGTGAGCAGTTCGGTGAAGCCCTCGGTGAGGACCAGCGGGCGCGTAACGGCCCTGGCCCGGTCGACGAACGCGGGGTGCGCGAGCTGGTGCAGCAGCTCGTGGATCAGCACGCGGACCAGCCGCCACCGCCACTCCTCGTGTGGCCCGGCGGCTCCCTCGGTCGGCAGGTAGACCTCGTTGAAGCGGTCGCCGCGGAGCATGCGGCGGTAGGCGCTGATCCTTTCCCAGGTGTCGGGCAGGTTGTGCGACGGCGTGCGCTTGATGAGACGGGCGACCTGGGCGGCCGTCTCAGGGTCGCTCTCCAGCCAGTCGCGCAGGCTCTGCCGCAGCTCGTCCGGCTCGCCCGGCCACTCCTGCGCGCGGGCCTCGCCGTAGAGGTAGGCCACCTGGGCGTCCAGGTCGCCGGCCCGCTCCAGCGAGCCGCGCACGTGGTCGGCGTAGCGGAATCCTTCGTTCAGGGGGCCGTCGAACCGCGCGCGGACGTACGGGGAGAAGGTGTCCGCCACGATGGCCTCGACCCGCTCGGCGACGGCGGTGAGCCGCTGGAGGTCGTCGGACTCCAGCAGGTCTCCCGCGGGCGTGGCCGCCCGCTCCGCCACGGTCCGTGCCAGTGAGTCCTTGAGCTGGGAGATCGTCCCGCCGGAAGCCCCGGGTGGGTCGTAGAGGGCACGCAACCGCGCCTGCTCCTCAGGAACAGGGGCGGCCAGCCGTGCTTCGAGCACGGCGCCGGCCCACCCGCAGACCGTCAGCACCTCCCGCTCGAACGAGCCGTCGACGGCGTCGGGATCGCTGTCGTGCCGCTGCGCCCAGTGCGCGAGCCGCGCGAGGGCGCCCATCCGCTGGAAGTCCTCAGGGGCCGTTTCGTCGTTGAGCGTCAGCAGGTGGACCGCACGCAGGAACCAGCGGCGGTCGGCGTCGGCGAGCGCGGCCACATCCGGCCACATCGAGGGGAAACCCTCGGGCTGCGCGCCCAGGCGGGCCTCGGCGTCCTCGAAGAAGTTCTGCTCCCCCTTGCTCAGCCCGGCCTCCAGCCCCTCGTAGTCGGCGACCACGAGATCGGAGACGGGCCCCAGCAGCAGGCCGGAACTGCCGGCATTGATGTCACTGAACCGCTTGGTCTTGGCGAGCCCGCCGTCTGCCGGCTGATTTCCGCCCATGGCGATCACTTCTTGAATCCGAGGAACTTCGTGGCGCCCAGGAAGAACCCCGCGTACGCCCGGTCCTGACCGATCTTCCCGGTGATCTGGTCCGCCCCCTTGCCTGCCTCGGCGTATCCGGTGGTGAGCTGCCTGGCACTCGGCTTGGCCGGCTCCTTGATGCGCAGGAAGCGCTCGGCCATTTCCGGCTTCTTGCCGATCTCGTCGGCGAGCTGCCGGAAGATGATGGCCGTGATCATGTCGACGAACCCTTCATCGATGATCTGTCCATGCCCGATCGTGTCGGCCTTGTCGTTGAAGTCCGGGTGTGAGAGGTGGTGCAGGAACTCGTGAATCAGCGTACGCAACTGGTTCCAGCGCAGCTCGGTCCTGCCGATCGAGGTCTCGGGAGGGATCACCGGGTTCATGCGGATCGTGCCATCGGAGGAATGCGATCCCGTGAGCTGGAGGCAGCGCCCCACCTTGTCGCGCATCCCGGGTTTCCGCAGGAGCTCCCCCATCAGGTCGTACAGCGCGTCCTCGTCGCGTAGGCCGTCGAAGTCGGCCGTGGCGAACGGCTTGCCGTAAGCGGACCCATAGCCCACCACCTGCGCCCGGTTCAGCAGATACCCCAGCAGCCGGCGGTCATTGAGCTGGACGGCTTCGGTGCTCTCCAGATGAGTGGACAACTCATACCCGGTGAGCAGCCCGCTGTCGGGGTTGGCCAGGGGATAGGGCCCGCACTCGAACTTGACGTAGTCCTGTACGTGGGTGGCCTGTTCCTTGAACCAGTCCATCGAGTCCCGCTGCAGTTTCACCCCCTTGCCCGGCTCGAAGTAGGCGATCTGCCCGTCGACGAGCTGCGTGAGACCGCGGAACAGGCCGTTCCGCAGCAGGCCGATCTTGAGCGGGGGAGTCTTCCGCACGGTGCCCGTGCCCGTGGAGACGTAGGCGGGGCTGTAAATGGACTCGAGCTCGGCCACGGTCTTGTCCGTCAGCGGCGCCAGGCCGTTGATGAGCAGCCTCTTCACCAGGCCGCTCGCCGACAGCGCCTCCCGCTCGAACCGCTGGCCGGAGTCGCCGGGCAGCGCCTTCGACAGACGCCCCCACTTGAGGAGCCACTCGATGGCCTGAGCATCGTCCGAACCCGGCACGCGGTTGCTCTCGTAGAGCGCCATCGCGTGGGCCATCCGGAGCTGGCCTTCGTCGTCGAGGGTCGACAGCCGGCGTGAGACGTCCTTGCCCGGGACCAGCTTGAGGCAGGTCTCCTTGACGTAAGTCGAGCTCTGCTCCTTGGACAGGCTGGCGACCGGCGTGAAGTCGACCTTCAGCGAGATGCCCGTCTGGCCGAAGCTGACGTTGGGCTGCGGGCCCACCGGCGTGGAGAGTCGTCGCGGGCGCGCCCTCGCCGTGCTCTGCCGCGACCCGGATCGAACCTCGGACTGAATCGTCGACGTCGAGGCGCGCCTTGTCTTGGTCAAGGGCTTCGTGGCGACGCTCTTGCTCTTCTTCTTTTTGGTCGCGGTGCTCTGGAACTGGATGGACAGGGTGCGCGGGTGCCGGGTGAGTGAACTCCCGGAATCCGTGGAAGTGGCCCAGGTCTTGACCACCTTCGATCCCTTGGTCGCGGAAAGACGTCCGCCGGTGCGTAATAACATCCATCAACCCCCGCTGTAAGCCCCGGCTCATAGTTCCTCATGCATCCCGCGCGCCGGGCTAACCAGAAGGTAACGCTCTGCTATCGCCGGGTTTCGGACGTGCCTTTGACAGCCCTGGTCATCGCATGCCCGTATACGACTGATAGTATACGGGCATGCCCTTGACCGCAGTGGACAACCCACTGACCCTGCGACTGCTCGGCCTCCTGGTGGAGCGGCCGATGCACCAGTACGCGCTGGCGGTCGCGCTCAACGAGCGCTACCCGTACCTGAACGCCAAGAGCGGCTCCGTCTACACGCTCGTCCGGTCGCTGGAGGCGGCCGGATGGGTGGCCCCGACCGGGGTCGAGCAGATGGGCAACCGCCCGTCGCGTACCGTCTACGCCCTGACCGACCAGGGCTGGGAGATCTTCAGGGAACGTGTGCGGCGGCAGATCCGCGAGGCCAAGGTGAGCACCTCGGCGTTCGTGGACGCCCTGGCCTATCTCGGCGCGCTCGACCGGGCCGAGGCCCCGCACGTGCTGCGCGAGCGGCAGGAGTCGCTGCGGGAGCGGATCGCGGAGCTGGAGCAGGTGAGCGACCCCGGCCTGCCGGAGATCACCATGATCGAGGTCGGCTTCGTCCTGCACCAGCTGCGCGCGGAAGCGGAATGGATCAGCGCGCTGATCGTGCGCATCGACGACGGAGAGCTGGCATGGCCGGCGAAGGGATGACCATGAGCGGATTGACGTACGGCATCTACGCGGCAAGTCAGGTGGCCGCCACGGCGGGCCCGCCGGACGACCCCGCGGCCATCGACGACCTGGTCGGCGGGCTGAGCGGCGGGCGGCCCTTCGTCGTCCGCGAATACGTGCATTTTCTGGGCACGCCCGCGGACCCCGAGAAGGCGCGGGTCCTGGCACCCGAGCGGCGGATGCGCGAGCTGACCATGCCCGACCAGTGGTACGGCACCGGAAACCGCCGGCTCGACCTGGTCCTGTGCTACCTGCCCGCCGAGCGCGACCTCGACGGCTGGCTGGCCTTCGTCGAGCAGGCCGTGCACCGGTACGGCGCTGTCGCGCGCCTCCTGCAGATCACCCTGGAGCCGAACTTCAAGCTGCCCTGGATCGACGGCAGTTCCCCCGGCGTCCTCGACGCCCTCACCGCCGGGACGCGCCACGCCCGCCTCCTGCTCGACGCGGCCGGGCACCGTGACGTCCGGCTCGGCTTCTCCGTCGCGGAACCACCCGACTTCCTCGGTGGCGACGAGGAGTTCTGGGCGCACCTGGAGGCGCTCGCACCCGAGGACTTCGCCGACCACGTCGACTACGTGGGCCTGGGGCTCTACCCGGACGCCTTCTCTCCCGTGCCGGAACCCGCTCTGGCCGGGCTCACCGAGCACGCGCTGCGCCAGCTGCGCGAGCAGAGCATGCCCCGCGCCCACCTCGGCCCCCACGTGCCCATTCACGTCGCCGAGAACGGCACCCCCACCGGACCCGACCGCTCTCCCGCCGACCAGGCCGCGCGGCTCGACATCATGATCCGCACGGTGGCCGCCGCCGCCACGCGCCACAACGTCACTCACTACGAGCTGTTCGGTCTGCGTGACGCCGACTCCGCCCGCGCCGAGCCGACCGCCCAGCTCGGGCTGACCACCAGCGGCTACCGGCCCAAGCCCGCCTATGACGTCTACCGCAAGCTGATCGCCGAAGGATCATGATTTATCGCATATAAGGCGTTCAGCGAGCCCTATGATCGTCTGAGCCGCTCTGCGAGGAGAGGGACACCCGTGGCTGAGACGTCGGACAAGTGGGAAAACGCGGTCGACACGACCAGGCCCAGCATCGCCAGGGCCTATGACGTCGTGTTGCGCGGCAAGGACAACTTCGAGGTCGATCGGGCCTTCGTCAGGGAGATCGTCAAGGTCATTCCGGAAATCTACGATGTCGCCACCTATAACCGGCAGATGCTGGGGCGTGGTGTGCGTTTCCTGATCGATCAAGGCATCAGGCAGTTCCTCGACCTCGGCTCCGGGTTGCCCACCGTGGAGAATACGCACCAGGTCGCGCAGCGCGCGAACCCCGAGTCGCGGGTGGTCTACGTCGACAACGACCCCATGGTGCTGGCCCACGGCCGGGCGCTGCTGGCGGCGGACGAGCGCACCGCCGTGGTCACCTCCGACCTGCGTGACCCGGCGGCGATTCTCGGCGACAAGGCCGTCGAGGGGTTCCTCGACCTCGACCAGCCGGTCGGCGTGATGCTGGTCGGCATCCTGCATCATCTGCACGACAGCGAGGACCCGCGGGGGATCGTCGAGGCGTACATGGACGCGGTGCCCTCCGGGAGCTACCTGTTCATCACCCATTTCTGCGCCTCCAGCCAGGAATCGCGCGAGGCGGAGGAGAAGTATCTCGCGCTGCTCGGCACCGGCAGGTTCCGTTCGGTCGCGGAGATCACCGCCTTCTTCGACGGGTTCGAGCTGGTGGATCCGGGTGTCGTGCCGCTGCCCCTCTGGCGTCCCGAGTCGGCGGTCCCCGGGGAGCTGACCGTGGGGCAGCGCCTCATGTTCGGGGGGATCGCCCGCAAAGCGTGACGTGGGTGTTACTGGCCTATGCGTCCGTCGATCCGCTCGCGCAACAGGTCGGCGTGACCCATGTGGCGGGCGTACTCCCAGATCATGCCGACCAGGCTCTCGCGCAGCGACGTCGCGCCTCCACCGGTGCCGTGCAGATTCAAGGGGTCGTCGGCGGTGATGTCGAGACTGGGCGCCTCGGCCACATACCGCGTGGCGAAGTCGACCTCCGCATGCCAGGCCTCCCAGGCCTCCGCGACCACCTGAGGGTCGGGCACGGCGCCGTCGAAGTCACCGTCACGGTCGGTGTCGGAGCAGAACAGCTTGGGCACGTCCTGCCCCGCCATCAGCACCCTGAACGTCGCGCGCTCCACCTCGGCCAGGTGCCGCACCAGCCCCAGGAGCGACATCGTCGACGGCTCGACGGAACGCCGCGCCATGGCCTCCGCGTCCAGCCCTGAGCACTTCATCTCCAAGGTGAGGCGCGCGCAGCGCAGGGATTCGGCCAGCGTCGCGCGCTCGTCGCCCAATGACGGCCCGTTCTCACGCGGGTCGTCGTCAGAGGGCTTGCCGTCCGCGGTGAACATGTCGGCTCGTCGTGTCGTGGCCATGACCGCCATCATCGGTGATCCGCATGGCGGCCGACAAACGATTTACGCCACCGCGATCGGCGTTCAGAACTCGGTGTCGAAGGCCGCGGTCAGGGCGTGGTGCATGAGGGTGGGCAGGTCCTGCCGGCCCTCGCCTTCGGCCCAGCGGATGAGGGCGACGTGGGTGGCGGCCAGGCAGGCGGCGGCCGTGCTGCGGACACGGAATTCGAGGTCGGGGTCGGTGGCGCCGGCGCAGAGGGTGCCGACGATGGCGAGTTCGGTGGCGTACTGGCTGTCCAGATGGCGGGCCTGCAGAGCGGGCGTGGAGATCATCAGATGGAGGCGGGCGAGCAGGAGATCCCGCTCGGCGTTGACTGCCGCGGCGGCGGTCCGCACCAGTGCCCGGCCGATCCGCTGACGCAGCGGCTCCTCCTGCGGCTGGGCCGCCAGCGCCGCCGCGGTCTCCCGGTCGTACTCGTCGTAGAGGACCAGGTCTTCCTTGGTGGTGAAGTGCCGGTACAGGGTCATCACGGACACTCCGGCCGCCTGCGCGACGTCGTTGATGGTCGTCGCGTCGTAGCCCCGCGCCATGAACAGGCGGATCGCGTGCGCCTGCAGCGTGCGCCGCGTCTCCGCCCGGCGCCGCTCGCGAAGGCTTGCCGATTCCCCAATCATCAGGTACAAACTACCACACTGATAGTTATTAACATGTTTGCGAGGTGCGCAATGGGACGGCTGACAGAGAAGACGGCACTGGTGACAGGGGCCTCACGCGGTATCGGGCGGGCGGTCGCCGAACGACTCGCCGCCGACGGGGCCCTGGTCGCCGTCCACTACGGGAAGGACGCGGCAGCGGCGCGGGAGACGGTCGCGCGGATCGAGCGGGCCGGCGGGCGCGCGTTCCCGATCGGCGCGGACCTGGAGAGCGCGGAGGCCGTCGACGCGTTGTTCGCCGAGCTGGCCGCCGGCCTGGCGGGGCGGCGCCTGAACATCCTGGTCAACAACGCCGCGGCCGCCCCGGCCGGACCGATCGAGACCGACACGGCCGAGCAGTTCGACCGGCTCTTCGCGGTGAACGTCAAGGCTCCCTACTTCATCATCCAGCGCGCGCTCCCGCTGCTGGCCGACGGCGGGCGCATCGTGAACCTCTCCTCGGCCGTCACCCGCATCGCCAACCCCGCGCAGACCTCCTTCGCCATGACCAAGGGCGCGGTGGAGACCATGAGCCGCACCCTCGCCCTGGCACTGGGTGAGCGCGGCATCACCGTGAACGTCGTCGCGCCGGGCGCGACCATGACCGAGGCGAACACGTCATTGTTCCCCCCGGAGGCGGCGGCGTTCCTCGCCGGGCAGGCCGCGCTGGGGCGGGTCGGCCGGGCCGAGGACGTCGCCGACGTGGTGGCCCTCCTCGCCTCCGACGACGCCCGCTGGGTGACCGGGCAGGTGCTGGACGCCAGCGGCGGACTCCACCTCGGGGCTCGCGTGGCGCTCGCCGCACGGTCATAGGGCCGGTCAACGCGAAGCGGGCGCGGGGCCGATCAACGCGAAGCGGGCGCGGGACCGGTCGGCCCCGCGCCCGCTGTCCTCGTTCAGATTTTCGGCGCAGGTTCCTCGGCCGGACGGTAGCCGAGGCGGCCACGGGTCGCGGCGATCACGATCAATGCCGCCGTGGCGCCCGCGAGCAGGGTGACCTGGGACGACTGCTGGGCGTTGGCGATCGACGGGAACATGTCCGAGTAGGCGAGCGACATGAAGTTGTTGACGCTGACGTGCAGCAGCATGACCAGCGGCAGGCTCTGGTTGGTGCGGTTGAACACCCAGGTGACGACCACGCTGAAGACGCAGGAGAAGGCGATGAACTCGCCGATCCTCAGCCAGGTGACGTCGGGCCAGCCGCCCCACTCGCTCAGGAACAGCGGCAGGTGCCAGCTGCCCCACAGCGGGCCGAGGATGACGGTGGCGCCCAGCGCGCCGAACCTGCGCTGCAGGCGGGGCAGCGCGAAGTCACGCCAGCCGGGCTCTTCCGCCAGCCCGGTGGTGACCATCTGGAGTATGAGGCCGGGAACGTAGGCCACCAGCACGGCGACGGACGGCATGTGGATCTCTCCGTCGGTCACCGCGATGGCGGCGGCGATGATGGCGGCGGGAACGCCGAGGGCGGTCACGACGTACCAGATCCAGTTGACCCGCCAGTTGGTCATCCGCCGGACCCACCGGCGGACGCCTTCCTTGCCGTCCGCGACCCTGGTCACGATGTAGGCGGCGAAGATGGGGCCGAGATAGGCGCCGGGGAGAACGCCGAAGAACTGCGTCGTGCCGAGCACCGAGGGGAAGGTGAAGTCCAGAACCCCCAGGCCGGTCGCCGACAGGATGTAGGGCAGCCAGGCGGCCCAGCTCATCAGGTTGGCCAGCACGAAGAAGCTGATCAGTGGACGGCGGCGGATGGAACCCCGAAGCCCGGTCTGACTCTGATGCCGCTCGGCATCCGGCCGGCTGTCGACTGCCATGTCGTTTCCCCTTGGAGGAGCGCTTGATTGACAGTGATCAGCACATCAGTCAGGGGTTGTCCCGGTCGTTCCCGCTTACAGCCCAATGGAGGTACAGCTAGGGGTACTCAGCCGCCGGACATGTTTCGTAGGGCTCTCGTTCCGGAAAGAAATATTTCAGCTGATCCGAAACGAAGGGCGGAGGGCTCGAGATCATGGCGACCTCGGAAGGCCCGGGGACCGCCCGCCCACCCCGTACGGACTGGGTGGTGTTCGGGGTGGCCGCCGTGCTGGCCCTCGCCTTCGTCATCTGGGGAGCGATCGGCACCGCCTCGCTGGAGGGCGTGTCGACCGCGCTGCTCAACGGGACGATGCACAATCTGGGCTGGGCCTTCGTGCTCGCCGCCTCGGGTTTCGTGGTGTTCGTGCTGTGGGTGGCGTTCAGCAGGTACGGCAAGATCACCCTGGGTGAGGAGGGCGAGAAGCCGGAGTTCCGTACGGTGTCCTGGGTCGCGATGATGTTCAGCGCGGGCATGGGCATCGGGCTGATGTTCTACGGCGTGAACGAGCCGCTCACGCACTTCGCCCAGCCGCCGCCCGGCACGCACGCGCCCACCGCGCCCGCGCCCGAGCGGATGGAGACCTCGCTGGCCACCACGCTCTTCCACTGGACGTTGCATCCCTGGTCGATCTACGCCGTGGTCGGCCTGGCCATCGCCTACGGCTGCTTCCGCCGCGGCCGGCGGCAGACGATCAGCGCGGCGTTCACCCCGCTGATCGGCGCCAGGCACGCGAACGGGGCACTCGGCAAGGTCATCGACATCCTGGCCATCTTCGCCACCCTGTTCGGCTCGGCCGCCTCGCTGGGTCTCGGCGCGCTGCAGATCGGCAGCGGGGTCAAGGAGGTCGGCTGGATGGCGGAGGTCGGCCAGAGCCTGCTCATCGCGATCATCGTCGTGCTGACGCTGGCGTTCGTGCTGTCGGCGGTGTCCGGGGTGGAGAAGGGCATCCAGTGGCTGTCCAACATCAACATGGTGCTGGCGCTGGCGCTGGTCGTGTTCGTCTTCGTGGTCGGCCCGACCGTGCTGATCCTCAACCTGCTGCCCACCTCCATCGGCTCGTTCATCGGTGACCTGACCCAGATGGCGGCCCGCACCGAGGCCACCGGCGGTGACGAGGTCGCCGACTGGCTGACGGCGTGGTCGGTGTTCTACTGGGCGTGGTGGATCTCCTGGACGCCGTTCGTCGGGATGTTCATCGCCCGGATCAGCAGGGGCCGCACGATCCGGCAGTTCGTCGGCGGCGTGATCCTGGTGCCCAGCGTGGTCAGCCTGATCTGGTTCGCGGTCTTCGGCGGCACCGCGATGCAACTGGAGGCCGGCGGCGCGGGGCTGACCCAGGAGGCCACCGCGGAGGGCCAGCTCTTCGCCCTGCTGAACGAGTACCCCCTCGTGGGCGTCACGACCGTGGTCGTGATGATCCTGGTGGGCATCTTCTTCGTCTCCGGGGCGGACGCCGCCTCGATCGTGATGGGCACGCTCTCGCAGCGCGGCTCCATGGAGCCCACCCGGGTCATGGTGGTCGTCTGGGGCGTGCTGACCGGCGCGGTAGCCGCGATCATGTTGCTGCTCGGCGGCGACTCGGCGCTCACCGGCCTGAAGAACCTCACGATCCTGGTCGCGGTGCCGTTCATGCTGGTGATGGTGGTTCTGTGCGTGGCGCTCACCCGCGACCTGCGGCACGACCCGCTGATCCTGCGCGGGCAGCGCGGCGAGCAGGCCATGGAGACGGCCGTCATCGCCGGTCACGAGCTCTACGGTGGCGACTTCGAGCTCGGGATCGTCCCCGCCGACGGCAACGAGGTCGAGGGGCCCTCACAGCGCACCTTCGAGTGACGCGCGGCAGGACAGCTCACCGCGCACCCGGTATCAGAACCGGTAGCGGAGGATGCGCGCTCCCTGCCGTGACAGGCCCGTGCTGCGGGCGGTGAGCCGGGTGAGCGCACGCAGCGGTTGCGGGAACAGCGCCACTTCGGGTGCGCGGGTCAGGAACTGCTCCTCCACCAGTTCGAGCCCGGCGCCCCAGCTCTCGGGCTCGCGCGGGTCGTCGAAGCCCTGAGCGGCCTTGATGCCGAGCGCCTTGATGGTCGGGTGGTACTTCATGGCCCAGGCGGCGAATCGGGTGTAGCCGTTGAGCGCGAGTTCGCCCGACGGGAAGTGGCCGGCCAGCTCGCGGGTCATGCGCCGGAACGAGTCGCCGGGCATGAACGGGAGCAGCCCCTCGGCGATGATCACCGCTGGGCGGTCGCCGGGGATGTCGTCGAGCAGGCCGGATTCGGTGAGGTCGGCTCCGATCAGATGGGAACGGCTGGGGAGGTGCTCGGATCGGAGTTTCACGACCTCCGGGAAGTCGATGTCGTACCAGCCGACGTTCGGCGGAGGGTCGCAGCGGAACATCCTGGGATCCAGGCCGCATCCCAGGTCGAGCACCACACATTCAGGGTGAACGGCGACAAACGCGCGGACGACGTCGTCGAGCTTCCTGGCACGCAGTGCGGTGGTGGCGACGAGGCTGGGCTTGACCTTGAGCCGGCCGAAGTCGTAGTCGATCGCGCCGGCCAGCTCGGCGGAGAGCGTGTCGCCGAGGATGGGGCTGGGCAGCTTGGCGTCCAGCGCCCTGGCGTGGAGGGTGAGCAGCAGCGTTTCCTGAACCAGCCCCAGCTTGGGTTGCCAGCGAGCCATGAGCGCTTCCTTAACGGCGTGGTGAATGAGGGGCTTCCTTAACGGCGTGGTGAATGAGGGGTTGCCTCAACGGCGTGGTGGATGACGGGCTGCGAGGTCCTGCAGCCAGGTCAGGGAGTCGTGGGCGGCCTGAATGCGCTCGGCGCGGTGTCCTTCGCCGCCCGCGAGGTCGAGCCCTTCGCCGGCGATCTCGCCGAACGCGCTCAGGCTTTCGAGCTTGCGCTGGATGACCTTCTGCCAGGCGTCGTCCTCGATGCGGTAGTAGGCGGTGCGATCGCCCGGCTTGCGCACCTTCTTGACCAGACCGATGGCCGTGAGAAAGCGCATGTTCGAGGTGAGGGACGCGCGGCTGGCCCCGATCGTCTCCGCGATCCCGCCGGCGGACTGCTCGGCCGGATCGCAGATCATCAGCCATCCGAGGATGCGTCCGGTGATGGGGGGCAACCCCCATTCCTCGACGCAGAAGGCGGCGACCCGCTCCACCCACCGAAGCAGTCGTTCCCGCTCATGTTCACCGGCCATGCCACATCCTCATGGTGCTAGTTGTTTCAATCATGACTGAAACAACTAGCACCGTCAAACAGTGACCCTCGCGTCCTGCGGCGCGTTCTCGTGGCGCGGGAGCAGCAACGGGGTGGCCAGGAGAAGGACTCCGGCGACCGCGATCGCGGTGCGGGGGCTGGTGACGGCGGCCAGCAGACCCCAGACGGCGGTCATGGCCGCGATGCTGGCACTGGCGCTGATCGACCACGCGGACAAGGTGCGGGCGACCCGATTCGGGTCGGTCTGGTCGAGCCGATAGGTGGCCAGCACCGGGTTGAACACGCCCAGGCAGGTCACCAGGCCGAACTGGACGGCGATGACGAGCACGATCCCTTGGACACCGGGCTGGACGAACGCCAGCCCGACAGGCCAGCACGCACGCAGCGCCCCGGCGGTGAGCATCACCTTCCGCTGCCCGAACCGCGCCACGAGCGGGCGCGCCAGCCGGGCCCCGATGAGGCCGCCGACACAGGGGAGCGCGAACGCCAGGCCGTACTGCCAGGGTTCGAACCCGAGGCTGCCCAGCAGCAGCACGGCGAGCAGCGGCTCGGGCGCCATGATCAGGCCGTTGACCAGCATCGTGTTGAAGAACAGCCGCCGCAGCGCCCGGTGGGCCAGGATGCCGCGCCACCCTTCGAGCAGGTCGCCGGCGCGCAGTCGCGGCGCGCCGGTTCGCGTGGGACGCGGCTCACTTCCGCCGATCGCGCGGAGACTCAGTGCCGACAGCAGGTAGCTGACGGCGTCGGCCATCACGGTCGCCATCGGGCCGAACATCCCGATCGCGGCCCCGCCGAGCGGCGGTCCGACCACGGTCGCGGACCACGTCGTGGACTCGAACCGGCCGTTCGCGGCGAGCAGGTGCTCGGGCGGCACCAGCCCCTTCAGGTACGCACCGCTGGCCGAGTTGAAGGCGATCTTGGCCGCGGCGACGACGATGGAGACGACGAGGAGCTGGGCGTAGCTGAGCCAGCCGAGCACGAACGCGGCGGGGATGCTCATCAACGCCGCGAACCGGGTCAAATCCATCGCCACCATCACCGGCCGCTTGCGGCGGAACTCCACCCACGGCCCGAGCGGCACCGCGACCACGGCCCCCACCGCCAGCGCCGCGGCGGACAACGCCGACACCTGCGCCGGCCCGGAGTGCAGCACGAGGACCGCGATCAAGGGAAACGCCCCGAAACCGAGACTTGTGCCGTACGAGCTGACCGCGTACGCCGTCCACAACCACCTGAACCGCCGCCCCATGCCCAACCACTCTCGCCAACCCCGGACAACCACATGTTGACCACAGGCATCAAAGCGAGGAGTGGACACCGAGATCAAACAACCAACCCACGGCCAACGCACAACCAGATGTTGTGCACCCTGCCAGTGCCCGTCCGCACATCAGTCGCCATCTAGTCGCTGGAGCTCCGACACCATAGGCACGAGATCCACTTTCGATACACGCCAAAAGGGGCAAGCCTGATAAGCGAGAATACGTTCCGTGATTGTGGATATGGCGATCTACTGCGACGGCGTCCGGGAAACGATCAGCGGCGACATCAGCGACGCCTTCGCCGCCGCCCGGCGTAGTGGTGACTGTTTCACCTGGATCGGCATGCACGAGCCGACCAAGGAGGAGTTCGACCTGGTCACGGACGAGCTGGAGTTACATCCACTGGCGGTGGAGGACGCCGTCCACGCCCACCAGCGACCCAAGCTCGAGCGCTACGACGACACCCTGTTCGTGGTTCTGAAGCCGCTGCTGTACGTGGAGGAGTCGTCGGACATCGAGGCGGGTGAGATCAACCTGTTCCTCGGCGGCGACTTCGTCATCACCGTCCGCCACGGCCAGGCCAACTCCCTCGCCGGAGTACGCCGGCGCGTCGAATCCGATCCCGACCTGCTGGCCGCCGGCCCCGCCGGCGTGCTGTACGCGATCTGCGACGAGGTCGTCGACACCTACGCCCACATCTCCCATGAGATCGAACTCGACATCATCGCCCTGGAACACAGGGTGTTCAGCCGGGAGCAGGCGGATGTCACCGCCGACATCTACGCCCTCAAGCGTGAGGTCCTGGAGTTTCGCAGCGCCCAAGATCCGCTGGTGCCGGTGCTGGAGGAGATCGTCAAGGGTCGGGTGCCGCTGTGCGCGGGCACCACCGATCAGTTTCGTGACGTGCTCGACCACCTGCTGCGGGTCGACTCACAGGTCGACTCCCACAACGAACTGCTCACCAACGCCCTCACCGCTCACCTGGCCCTGGTCGGCAGCGAACAGAACAAGGTCGCCATGCAGCAGAACGCCGACATGCGCAAGATCTCCTCGTGGGCGGCCCTCATCGCCGTGCCCACCATGATCGCCGGGATCTACGGCATGAACTTCGACCACATGCCCGAACTGCACTGGCTCCTGGGCTACCCCCTCAGCCTGATCGCCATGGTCATCGCCGTCGTCATCGTCCATCGGCTGCTGCGCAAGAGCGGGTGGTTGTGAAGATGCGCAAGCTCTCCACCAGCAGGCTCATCCTGGCGGCGGTCAGCCTCTGGATCGTCATCCTGACGATCATCATTCTGCTCGACCCCCAGGGCACCGGCCCCCAGCCCTGACCCCGGCACGGCGCCGTCCGTGATGGAGCCGACTCCACGCATTCAGCGCCCGCGCCGCAGGGCCCGGCCGGGAAGATGCCCGGTGGGTACGCCGTCCGCGAGCGCGGTCCGTCCGTTGACCACCACGTGCCTGACACCGGTGGCGTACTGGTGGGGTTCCTCGTACGTCGCCTGGTCGCCGACCGTGTCCGGGTCGAACACCACGATGTCGGCGTAGTTGCCGGGGGCGAGCAGACCGCGGTCCCGCAGCCCGAGGTTGCCCGCCGGCAGGCTCGTCATCCGGCGCACGGCCTCGCCGAGGGTGAGCAGGGACTGCTCGCGGACGTACCTGCCGAGGATGCGGGCGAACGTCCCATAGGCCCGCGGATGGGTGGGACCGTCGGCGTACGGCGCCTCGGTGGCGAAGGTCGGCGCGTCGGAGCCGACGGAGACCCACGGGTTGCGCAGCGCGGTGCGCAGGACCTCCTCGTCCATCATGAAGTACATGGAGTTCAGCGCCGGCTCCTGCTCGACCAGCTCCAGCAACATCTCCACCGGGTCGGTGCCGTTCCCGTCGGCCGCCTGCCGGAGGCTGAGGCCGCGGTATTTGGCCGCCGGCCCGTTCGGGTCGGGGAGCAGCATGACGCCGCTCGCGCCGCCCGCGGCGAGGTAGAGGTTCTCCCAGCGCTCCGAGGGGGTCGTCACGGCTTCGCGGATGCGGGCCCGTTCGGCCGGGTCGGCCAGCCGGGCAGCGAGAGCCTGGTGGCCGCCTTCGTGGAAGTCCGGCGGGATCGAGGCGCCGAGCTGGGTCTGTCCGGCGAGATAGGGGTAGACGTCGGCGGTCACCGGCTGGCCCGCGGACCGGGCGGCCTCAACGCGTTCGACAGCCTGGGCCATCTTCGGCCAGTTGTGCCGTCCCGCGGCCTTGAGGTGATAGATCTCCGCGTGCACCCCGGCCCGGCGGCCGATCTCGATCAGCTCGTCGACGGCGTCCAGGAAGTGGTCGCCCTCGCTGCGCATGTGCGAGATGTACGTGCCGTCGTGCCGGGCGACGACCTCGCAGAGCGCGACCAGCTCATCCGTGGAGGCGAAGCAGCCCGGCGGGTAGATGAGCGCCGACCCCAGCCCGAGGGCTCCGTCGGTCATTTCCTCGTCGAGTACGCCGCGGACGCGGGAGAGCTCGGGCGCGGTCATCGGCCGGTCGTCCGAGCCCGCCCCGATCATGCGCAGGTTGTGCGCGCCGACGAAGCTCGCGACGTTCTGCACGACTCCCTTGCCTTCGAGGTGGGCGAGGAACTCCGACAGCCGTTCCCACACCAGCGGCGGGCCGCCGGGTTCGAGCTCCGCCCGCACCTCCGGGGTGAAGGGGCCGATCGAGGTGCCCTCGCCGAAGACCTGCGTGGTGACGCCCTGGTACAGGTCGGACAGGCCGCGGCCGTCCTTCTCCAGGGTGAAGTACGCGTGGCTCAGCACGTTCACGAAGCCCGGCGCGACCACCAGCCCGGTCGCGTCGAGCACAGGCACGTCGTGCGCGTCCACACCGGGGCTCACGGCGGTGATCCGGTCACCGTCGACGAGGACGTCGGCCACGCGCCCGGGGCCGCCGCTGCCGTCATGAACCGTGCCACCGCGAATCACCAGAGTCGTCGTCATGTCGCCATCCTGCGTCGACGGCACCGCCCAGCAGTTCATTCGATCCGATGAACTCGCCACCGACCTTGGTGGCCACCGACGAAGTGCCCCCGGACGGAACGCTTGCCGGAGAGGGCGCCGGCCGGCACATGACGGAGAAACGCGCAGTAACGGCGGGCACGGTCGGGTCGCCAGAGTTCACTGTCCGCGCCGACAGCGGACTACTGCTGGCCGTGGAACGGGTGCCACCCCTACTTTCATCTGGGGGTCCGGGCACAAACGCGAGGGGAACTCATGATCACCGTACAGGGTAAGGACTTCAAGGACGTCCAGGAGCTCGTCACCGAGCTCGTGCTCTCACATCCGAACATCGTCTGGCGCAACACCTACGCCGCGGCGTTGCACAGACTGGACGCGGCCAACACCGTCCTCATCGACTACGACGAACTGATGACGCGCCTCAACGCCTTCTCCGACGCCGCACCGGCGAACGAGGTCTACGAAGTCACGTTCGAGGTGCTGGACCTCTTCACCAAGGCCGCCGCCCCGTTCGAGCGGAACGCGGCGAAAGGCTTCAAGGCGAAGGCGCAGGCGTTGAGCGCCCTGGAGCCGCGGCGGATCGCCCTCCGCAACCTCGCCGACGAACTCGAAGCCGCCAACAAGGTCGACGGGCAGGTCCTGCACTTCGGGGCGCTGCGCAGGGAGAACGTCCAGCACGTCGCCGTACTGAACAAGATCAACAACGTCACTGTTAGGATCATGCAGATCGCCGTCTTCAACTGGAACGACGACACCACAGGAGGCTCCAACCTCATGGGGGCGCTCTGCGAGGTCGGGTTCGTGCACGTGCTATACGAATGGGTGACCGGGCAGATCAACTGCAACATGCAGGCGGGGTCGAAACTCCGCAACGCCTGCGACAAGGTCTCGTGCACCATGAAGGGCTAGGGATCACACCAGGCCACCCAGCCACGCCGCGTCCGGGCTGAACAGGGCGAGCCGGCCGGGTTCGCCCGACCAGGCGGCCCGGACCACGCGACCCTCAGCCGGTTCGCCACACCCGGACCGAGCGTTCCAGGGTGGCGATGGCGGCGGGCAGGTCTCCCCCGATCGCATCGGCGTCGAACGCGCCTCGCCCATGATCCTTGAGGTTCACCAGCCGGATTTGATCGTGTCCGCTATATGCGCGCGATCGGCCTCGGAAAGCCACCAGCCGACGGGGATGTGGACGATGCGCT
The DNA here is from genome assembly GCF_042656245.1 of Nonomuraea insulae. Taxonomy (NCBI): domain Bacteria; kingdom Bacillati; phylum Actinomycetota; class Actinomycetes; order Streptosporangiales; family Streptosporangiaceae; genus Nonomuraea; species Nonomuraea insulae. Next base: position 304,151 of record NZ_JBHSPA010000006.1, on the reverse strand, counting down.
CGTGTACGGCGTCCAGGCCGGGCAGCGCAGAATCCGCGACCTGCCGCACGGCGCCGTGCGTGTCGTTGCGCCGGACCAGCATGCTCACCATGATCCCCGCGTCGTTCATCTTCCGCATGAACGAGGGCCGGTCCTCGGCCTTGACCGGGTACAGCCAGCAGGACGACTCCCGGTCCGGCTCCCGCGCGGTCAGTTCCAGTCCCGGTACGCCGGCCAGCTCCGCGTCGTAGAACGCGGCGTTCCTGCGGTGCTGTTCCACCCGCTCGTCGACTGTCTCCAGGTTCGCCAGCCCGATGGAGGCGCTGATCTGGTCCAGGTAGAAGTTGTAGCCCCACTCGGGCACGTCGTAGTTGCCGTTGACCCGGTCGGCCCGCCGGTCGATGCCGAAGAAGCGGAGCCTGCGGGCGCGCTCGTACGACTGCTCGTCGGGCAGGGTGAGCATGCCCCCGCAGCCGGTGCCGAGGTGCTTGGTCGCGTGGAAGCTGAACACGCAGATGTTCTCGCCGTCACCGCCCACCGGACGGCCGCGAAGGGTGCTCCCCCAGGCGTGCGCGCAGTCCTCGACGACCACCGGCCGGTAGCCGTGCGCGGCCTCGGCCGCGTCGAGGATCTCCCGCAGCCGGTCCAGGTCCACCGGATACCCGGCCCAGTGGACGATGACGATGGCGCGGGTGGCGGGTGAGATCTTCTTCGCGAGATCGTCGAGGTCGAGGTTGAGCGTGGCCGGATCCACGTCGACCCAGCGCAGGCGCAGCCCGTTGGCCAGCACGGCCCAGTTGGTGGCCTCGAAGGTCAGCGGCGTGCTCAGCACCTCGTCCCGTCCGTCGCCGGTGCCGGGCGTGCTCGCCAGCCGGAGCGCGAGATGCAGGCCCGAGGTGCCGTTGTTGACCGTGGCCACGTACGGGTTCCCGACGCGCGCGCCCAGCGCCGCCTCGAACTCCTCGACCACCGGCCCGTGCCCGATCATGCCGGTGCTCAGCACGTCGGCGATCCGGTCCAGGGTGTTCGGCCCGATCGCGGCCTTGAGCAGCGGGATCATCGGCAGCGCGCTCCGTCCGGTTCGTTCAGTGCCGGATACCGACGAAGAGCCCACGGCCATCCCCGATGTCCCCGCTCTCGATGTACTCGGCGTCGCAGCCCGCGCGCCGGAACGCGGCCGTGTAGTCGGCGGGCTCGAACAGGGTGAAGATCTGGGCCTGGTCGAAGTGGCGTACACCCGTCGCGTCCACCACGGACCAGTGCGCCTCCTGCAGGACGGTGGAGCCCGTGGCCCGCGCCACCCGCATCACCCGCGTCACCGTGCGGTCCGCGCCGCGTACGAGGTCGCCGGAGATGTGGCCGTCGATGAATTTGGCGGGGAAGTACCACGGCTCGACGATCAGCACCCCGCCGGTCGGCAGATGAGCGGCCATGCTTCCCACCGCCGCCTCCAGCTCCGCCGTGTCGGTCATGTAACCGAGCGTGCCGAAGAGGCTGCACACCGCGTCATAGGTCCGGCCGGTGTCGAACCGCCGGATGTCCCCGTCGTGGATCGTCACGCCGGGCACCTTCCCCCTGGCCGCCGCGCGCATCGTCGGGGACAGCTCGACGCCCTCGACCTCGTCGAACATGAGCCGGAACGTCCGCAGGTGCTCCCCGGTCCCGCAGGCCACGTCCAGCAGCGAGGCCGCCCCGGGGCGGCGGGCGCGTACCAGCTCGGTGATGACGGCGGACTCGTGCGCGTAGTTCTTGCCCCGCCCCTTGTAGACGAGGTCGTAGAACTCACTCACCTCGGCGCTGTAGACGTTGGCCTTCCGGGTGCCCTCGGCGTCCCGGGTGGCGGTGGCCGACATGTCCGTGGTCATCAGCGCCTCCGCAGTGGATTCGATCACCCAGCGAGTCTCACATCCGCCGCATTCGCCGGGCATCTTCCCCATTGCGCAGTTCCGCGCCGCGGAACTGCGCAATCGTCGAGATGTTCCCTGTAAGGGACCGCGGTTAGCCTCGGCTCATGTCGAACGGTAGCTGTAGGATTTGCGGCGGTACGGTGAAAGAAACCGTCAACCTGGGGCGGCAGCCATCGGGTAACGGATTTCCGTTGCCTCGTGATATCGAGCACGAGAAGTCTTTCCCGCTCAGCGCGGGGACCTGCGACTCCTGCACGATGTTCCAGCTGCTCGATGATGTTCCCCAAGAGGCGAAATACCGCGACGAATATCCTTATCACGCGTCGGGTTCCGCGGTGCACCGCGCGCATTTCGAGAGGAATGCCCGCCGTTTCCTGGAGACCGAGCTGACCGGACCGGACTCGTTCATCGTCGAGATCGGCAGCAATGACGGCGTCATGCTCGCCACGATCGCGCAGGCCGGCGTCCGGCACCTGGGCGTCGAGCCCTGCCGGGAGGTCGCCGACGTCGCGCGGGGGCGGGGGATCCGGGTGCTCGGCGAGTTCTTCGACGAGAACACCGCGGCCGCCATCCGCGCGGAGCACGGCCCCGCGGACATGGTGTTCGGGGCCAACTGCATCGCCCACATCGTCTTTCTCCGGCGGCTGCTCAAGGGCATCGACACGCTCCTGACGCCCGACGGGGTGTTCGTCTTCGAGGAGCCCTACCTCGGGTCGGTCATCGCGCAGAACGCCTTCGACATGATCTACGACGAGCACGTCTTCATCTTCTCGGTACGGTCGATCAAGGCCATGGCGGAGCTCGCCGGGTTCGAGCTCGTCAACGCCGAGCCCGTGTCGCTGCACGGCGGCACGATGCGCTACACGATCGCGCGCCCGTCCCGGCGCACCCCGGCTCCCGCGGTGGCGGAGTTCCTGGCCCGGGAGCGCGAGCAGCGGCTGGCGGAGCACGGCACGATCGAGAGGTTCGCCGGCGCGGTCAGGAAGATCCGGGAGGACCTCACCGGGCTGCTGGGCGACCTCCACGCGCAGGGCAAGCGGGTGGTCGGCTACGGCGCGCCCGCCAAGGTCACGACGGTGACGAACTACTGCGGCATCGGGACCGAACTGATCCCGTTCGTGGTCGACTCGACCCCGTCCAAGCAGGGACGGCTGGTCGCGGGCTCGCACATTCCGGTGCTGGAGCCCGGGGCGTTCGCCGCGGACCACCCCGACTACGCGGTGCTGTTCGCGTGGAACCACGCCGAGGAGATCATGGCGAAGGAGCAGGCGTTCCGCGAACGGGGCGGACGCTGGATCCTCTACGTGCCCGACGTGCACATCCTGTGAGACGTCCCGGCCCGCCGCGTGTGATTGCGCAATCATGAAGGTGCCCGGGCGGCATCCAGCGCGGACCATGTGCCCTAGCCACGTGACCAGCGAAGAGGAGAACCGACCTTGACAGCCACCACACCCTTCGTGGACCCCGGTGCCGCGACCGAACGCCGAAGCGATCTCCCGGCGCTGACCGGGATGCGGTTCTTCGCCGCGCTGCTCGTCTTCATGAGCCACGTGGCGTTCCCGCTCTACCCCGGAAACCAGAACCCCGCGCTGCCCTTCTCCGACCAGGGGCTCGCCACCGGCTTCATGACCTTCACCGGGCCGGGCGGGTACATCGGGGTGTCCTTCTTCTTCATCCTCAGCGGGTTCGTCATCACCTGGGCGGCCCGCCCCGGCATGCGGACGAGGGGCTATCTGCGCCGCCGCATCGTGAAGATCTTCCCCAACCACATCGTGACGTGGGCACTGGCCATGGTGCTGTTCGCCGCCGCGTCCACGCCGGCCAACGGGTTGCCGAGCCTCTTCCTGGTGAACACCTGGACGACCGACTCCGGGTACTGGGGCGGCGCCAACATGCCGGCCTGGTCGCTGACCTCGGAGATACTCTTCTACCTCCTGTTCCCGCTGCTGATCATCCCGATCCGGCGGATCGCGGACAACCGGCTGTGGGTGTCGGCGGCGGTCGCGATCGCGGGCATGTACGCGATCTGCCTCGCCACGCTCTACCTGGTGCCGGACACACCCGCGATCCCCGGGGGCGGGCTGTCGTTGACGCAGTTCTGGTTCATCTACGTGTTCCCGCCGGTACGGCTGCTCGAATTCGTCTTCGGCATGATCCTGGCGCGCATCGTGATGCGCGGCCTGTGGCCGAAGCGGATCGGCTACACCCCGGTCGTGATCCTGCTGGCGCTCGCGTACTGGGGGACGCTCGAACTGCCCTCGCCGTACAACATGACGCTGGTCACCGCGATCCCCTTCGGGCTGGCCATCGGCACCTTCGCCGCGGCCAACGTCCGGGGCGAGCGCACCGTGCTGGGCAGCAGGCCGATGGTGTGGCTCGGGAACATCTCGTTCGGCTTCTTCATGACGCAGGCCATCGTGCTCTTCTGGTTGCGCCCGGCGGTGCTGGGCAATGACTCGTACGGCCTCTGGGGCGGCGTCGCGCTCATCGTCGCCCTCACCGCCGCGAACATCCTCGCCGGCTGGCTGCTGTTCAAGTTCGTGGAGCAGCCCGCGATGCGTTACCTGAGCCGGCCCCGCGGGTCGGCGTCCGCGCCACCACGGGTGCGCGAGCCGGTGGGGGCGGCCTCTGCGGCGCCACCGGTCCGCGAGCCGGTGGGGGCGCCCGCCGGCCACACGGCCACCGATCCGAAGGACCCGGATCTGGTGTGACCCCTCATCAGGCGGGGGCCGGTGTCACCGGCCCCCGCCGCACGGTCAGGACTTCCAGTCGTCGGTGAGCCAGGCCAGGTTCGCCACGTGACGCTCACGGGCGAGGCGCTCTCGTTCGAAGAGGTCTTCCGTCTTGGTCAGCACCAGGGTGAACGGGCGGCCCTGCCGTCTGGTCTCGTGACGGACGGGCAGCTCCGCGTCATCGATTCGGGCGTGGACATGCCTGCGCCCGTCCTTCGCGAGCGGCCAGCCGAGAGCACGCCGTTCAGGATGCCGGAGGAACGTGCCGAGCACTTCGCACAGCTCGCACGCGCATCCGGTGGGCAGCTCGATCGACCAGTCGCCCGGCGCGCGTCGTGGCTGCGCCAGTGATGCCCGGATCCGTTCGGCACAGTGGACGGCCAGCTCGCCGAAGCCCGCCTGCCGCGCACCGGCGGCGCGCAGCGTGGCCATCGCCAGCACGTGCGCCCGATCACCGGCTGTCCGCGCGAGCTCGTGGGCGTCCTCCAATACGTCCGTCGATCCCAGCCGGCTCGCGGCCGCGATGATCCCGGAGCATGGCGCCCCCAAGGAGGTCAGCCATGCTTCCTGCCGGGAGACGAGGGGCCCGTCGAGCGCCGGACCGACCTGGCCCGCGAACATCGTCCACGACAGGCCGACGACGCTCCGGGCGGCGGTGATGGATGGGCCCCCCTCCGCCGAGAGCGCGCCACACAGCTGTGGAAGATTTTCGAGCCATTCCAGCGGCGCCTGGGCGAGGCCGTAGGAGCCGGGCCGCCAGCCCTCGGACCAATCGCGCAGCAGGCCGTCGATCCAGGTGCTGCCGTAGTGCGCCGCCAGGCCGGCGAAAGCCGGGCCGTGCTCAGGGACCAGCCGCTCCAACACGAACGGCCGCAGCAGCATGGCGGCGATCTGCGTGTCATCCAGCTCCGTGGCTGCTTCCAGCGCCTTGCCGAGAAGCTCGGTCTGGCCGGCGTAACGGCCTGCGGCGTGCCAGATGGACTCCAGCGATCGCGCCGCCTCACGGGCCCGCGCGATCTCCCCGGCGCGGGCCATCGCGGTGAGTTCGTCCAGCGCCCATCCTGGAGACGCCTCGGCCCGGCTGGCGAAGCCCTGGCCGCGGGGCCAGATGACCAGCGCCGCCCGCCGGTACCAGCGGTCCAGGGTGTTGCCGTAGTTGCCCATGTAGCCCTCGTACTCGGAGGAGTAGGGCGTCATATCGGTCGTTGGGGTCGTCGAGGCCACCTCGGCGTCGCTGAGGTCCAGTGAGATGTCCTCGAGCCGCCCTGTTTCCGGGCCGATCCAGTGGGCGAGCATGGTCGTGGTCTCGATCAGATCCTGAAGGGTGTACCGCCTGTCGTCCGCGCCGCCCGGGTCCTCGTCGTCGTCGGGGGCCTCGTCCTCATGGTCGCCGTACCACCCATCCTCCTCCTCGTCGGGATCGTAGGCGTCCCAGGTCTCCTAGATCTCCGCGAGTGCCAGGGTGATCTCGCAACCCGCCCGCTCCGCCGCGGCCCGCAGCAGGGCGCCCCGCGCGGTGTCGGAGCCCTTCAACCGGGACCAGCTCAGCCCGCGGGCGGTGTACTCGTGGTCGAGCAGGTATGCCAGCCGCGCCGGCGGATCGCCCCTGCGACGGCTGTACGGGAGGACGACCGGGGTGGTGAAGTGCGCGTGAAGGCAGGCCGCGAGATCACCGACCAGCGGATGCTCGGCGGCCGCATCCTGGCCGTCGCCCGTCAGGAGCAGGTTGTAGGTGAGGGTGACGCGGTTGCCCGTTTTCACGGGAACAACCTGGTGACGGCAGTCGGCGTAGAAGGCTACCAACGAGACCGCGGTCTTCAGCCCCCGGTATTTCTTGGTCTGGCCCTGGTGCTCGATGACGAGCTCGCCGCCGGTGTGCGCGGACGGCAGCGTCACCACCAAGGTCGCGACCATGGCGTCGTCCTTTTCTGAATCCTGGTGGGCGACGAAGAACTGTCCGGTCTCGTACAGCAGGATGGAGTGGAGCTCCGGCGTGAGCTCGCAATGAAGCGGGAGCCCCAGTTCCGCGCGCATCCCGTCGAGGACGGCCGCGAACGCCTCTGTCCACTCGACGCGCACCGACTCCTTGGGAATCTCCCAGGTGTCGCGAACCTCCGGGTCGGTCAGGGTCTGCTCACCGCGCCCGAACCGCGCACGGTGGCCGAGCCCGCGCAGCTGGACGGCCTGCTCATCGGAGACGGGGAACCGCAGCGGGCCGGCCCCGTCCACCACCACCGACAGATCGGTCGCGGAAAGCTTTCGATAGACGCTGGACGCGGCCGCCGCTGACACATCGAGTAACTCGGCCAGTCGTTCACGGGCCATGCCGGGCACGGAATCCCTCCTTTGTCGAGGAACCAAAATCACTGCGCGGAGAGCACTCCGGTGGCGCTTTCAGGAATGCCGTCCGCGGATGCCGAAGACCGCGATCGCGACCTCTGCGCGATTCTTACATCGGCCGGCGGGACGCCACCTGATACCCAACTGATCACGGGAGAAGGCCGCGTGCGAGTCGTTCGGCGTTGAGTGCGCGGATGGCGTCGTCAACGGCTTGCCGGTCGGTGAGGTCGACGCCGCTGTCGGCGAGAGCGGCGGCGATCTGCTTGGCGGGACCCCAGGAGACGTCGTCATCGAATGCCTGGCGGAACTCGTGAAGGTGGTCATCGACGGCATCGACGACCGGGGTGATCCATCGGGGATCGATGCCGCGCTGCTCCAGGGCGAAGGCCGACCACTGGCGAAGGACGTCGGGGAGGGCTGTGCGCTGGGCGGCATCGAGGATGGCCTTGCGGGGCAGCCAGTCGGTGAGCAGCAGCATGACCTCGGCAGGGCTCCAGGCCAGCGGGCCGGAGACGATGTAGCCCTCGCCGTAGTCCAGGAACAGCTCGGCCAGTGACCTGCTCACCTCGTCGTCCAGGTTGTTGGCGGCGGTGAACCGCTGGATCAGGCGGTGGCGCTCGGCCTCGGGCAGACTGGCTCGTTCGGGCCACTCGGGCAGGTGGTCGCGGCAGCGGGACCAGGCCAGCGCCCGGTTGTCGATGAAGTCCTCATCGTCGTTGCGCGGCCAGGTGATATCGGTGGTGCGCAGCGCATCGGCCAGGTCGGCGAGCACCTCGGGCGCCGGAGCCTGGCTGATCGGCATAGGAACCTCGTCGGATTCGTGTCGTTGGTCCCACTGCGCGGCAGCGCCGGGTTCCAGGACCGCGATCTTGCCGACCATCAGCCCCCCGGGCTTGAGGACCTGGGCCATCAGCGTGTGGGGATGGGGACCGTCGTAGTCGATGAGCAGCACCTGTTCGCTGTCCCACACGTCCACCGCTCGCCACGCCGATGTCGCGGTCCATGCCGTGTCCGCAGATGCGGCGCTGTACCAGGGCGGCAGCGGTTGGGTCTCTTCCAGGATCTCGATCGTCTCGGCCAGCATGGTGATGTCGGTGGCGGGCGCGACCCGCGCCAGCGCGGCGATCGCGGCCAGGCCGTGCGGTGAGGGCGTGGTGGATGCCCGGCCGGTCACCTCCATGCACAACCGATGCTCGGCCTCGCGTTCGCCCAGCTCCGCGGTCGACCATGCCCCGCCGAGCCAACCGCTGGCCCAGGTTTCGGCCATCAGCGGATCGGCCAGGCCGGTGAGCTGCCGGGCATCGCGCATCAGCAGGTCTGATCGGCGTGGCGGGAGAGGCGAACGACGGACCGATCTGCTGCTGGTGGCCTTGCGGCGGCCGCGGCTCTTGGGCATGTTTCAGTCGACCACATCGGCGACCGGGTCGCATCTTGATCAGCGCGCCGGGGCTTCCAAGCCGCCGGCCATGGGCTTGGAGTGCTTGATCGAGTCGCAGGGGTGGGAGCGCTCACGGTACGGCGTGATATCGGGCGGCGCCCCCGTCTCAGGCTCGTCAGCCCGAGCTGACGACGCGGTTGAGCAGGACCATGAGCTGCCGCAGTTCGTCGCGGTTCAGCACCGCCAGCGGGGTCTTCTCCATCGCCGTACGGACCAGTTCGTCGCGTACCTCGCGGCCCTTGGCGGTCAGGACCAGGACGCGAGAGCGGCGGTCGGCCGGGTCCACGGCGCGCTCCACCAGGCCCCGGTCGGTGAGCTGGTTGGTGATGAAGGTCAGGTTGGGGGCGTTGCAGTACAGGCGCTCGGTCATCACCTTCATCGAGGGTGGCGGCTCGGCCGGGTCGATGGCCCACAGCGCCTGGAACGTCGCCGGTGTCAGGGCGTGCCTGGCCAGCGCCTGCCCGATCAGGTCGTTGGTCCGCATCCAGATGTCGTGGGTCGCGGCGACCACCGCGGTGAGCTCGGGCGTGGTCATGCCGCCATTCTACCGGTGTTTCGAGTTTCGAAGGATCGTGCTAGCGTCAATACTTCGAGACTTGAAGCAATGGAGGTTGTTGTGACCGACGACTATCGCGGCGTCACCGCGCTCGTCACGGGCGCGTCCAAGGGGCTGGGGCGGGCGTACGCGCTGGAGCTGACGCGCCGGGGAGCACGGGTGATCCTGCTGGCCCGTTCGGAGGGGAGCCTGCGGGAGCTCGCCACACACATTCGGGAACAGCACGGCAGGCCGGACGCCGAGGTCATCACCGGCGACCTCGCCGCTCCGGACGGTCCGGACCGGGTCCTGCGGGAGCTGCGTGACCGCGGCCTGACCGTCGACCTGTTGCTCAACAACGCCGGCGCGGGCAGCGCGGGCCCGTTCCTCGGGCGCCCGCTGGAGCCGCAACTGCGCTCCGTCGGGCTCAACGTCGTCGGTCTGATCGCGCTGACCCACGCGATCGGGGCCGAGCTGGTCGCCCGCGGCTCCGGCGGCATCATCAACGTCTCGTCCACCGCCGCCTTCCAGCCCATGCCCTACCAGGCCAGCTATGCCGCGACCAAGGCGTTCGTGCTCTCCTTCACCGAGGCGCTGGCCGAGGAACTGCGCGGCACCGGCGTCCACGTCATGGCCGCGCACCCCGGCGCGATCGCAACCGGCTTCTTCGACGGCACCTCGGCCACGATCGACCCCCGAGTTGCCGACACGCCGGCCACCGTCGCGGCCCGTACGCTGGACGACTACGCCCGGCGGCGCGCGGTGTCCTACCCGGGCCGGGCCGTGAACCGGGCCCTGACCTGGCCCGCGCGCCTGCTGCCGCGCACCGTCGTCGCGCGGATCGCCGGCGCGTTCAACCGCCGGCAGCGCCTGCACGAAGTCGCCGACCTTGCCTAGCGCTCCGGCGACACATCGCGATCATGGTCGGGATCCGCGCTGGTAGTGGTCGTGCTGTTCCTCGGTGGCGACGCCGCCAGTGCCCGCAGTACAGGTCGTTGTCTGCCACGCCGAGACCCGTGTCGTGACCACGCTGAATGCGAACGAGCTCGCCCTGCAGGGCGAGATCTTCGTGGGGCAATCTTGTGTCCTAGACCATTGGACGCACATGGCGCACCACTGCCATTGGCCACATCCGCATGGTCTGACAGCTTTTCACCACGCGCCCGGCCGAGAGTTCGGCCGGGCCTGCTCAATCCAGGTCCACGCGGCCCCGACGCTTGCCCATGACGCCGAGGCCGCCTTCCTGCCGCAAGAAACGAAGGTATAGGAGCACGGCCATCATGGCCGCATCCACTGTGCGTAACCAACCAATTCCGCATGTTGCCTTGCCGGGCAGGCTTCCTTGCCCTACGTCCGGCGCCTCTGCGGAAGGACAGGCGTACTGAACAAGATCAACAACGTCACTGTCAGGATCATGCAGATCGTCGTCTTCAACTGGAACGACGACGCCGCAGGGGGCTCCAACCTCATGGGGGCGCTCGGAGAGGTCGGGTTCGTGCACGTGCTGTACCAATGGGTGACCGGGCAGATCAACTGCAACATGCAGGCGGGCCGCCCGCGGACGTCAAGATCGTGCTGCTGGCGGCGGCTTCCAGCCCGCTGATGGTGGCCGTCGCGCGGTGGGCGGGGTCATGATGGCGGCATGGCGATGGGAAAGAGCCCGTGGGTGTGGATCGTGCTGGTGCTCTCGGGGCTGGTGGCCGGCGTGCTGGGCGTGGTCTTCATTGTGCTGGATCTGGCGCAGGCCGATCAGCTGGCCAGCGTGATCGGAGTGTTCGTCGGCCTGGCCGGGCTCGGGGTGTCGGTGTACGGGGTGGTGCTGGCCCGCCGCGGCGCGGTCCCCTCTCCCACCCCGCCGCAGGCCGCCGCGCGGCCCGCCTCGATCACCGGGGCGGGCGAGACGCGTAACACGATCGAGGGCGGCACCTTCCATGGGACGGTGATCCAGGCCCGCGATATCACCGGCCGCGGTCTTGAGCCGATGAAAAGGCTGCTCGCCTGATGAACCGTGCAGTTGGGCTGCAGGCTTCCTATGACTGACAGGAGCGCAGCGCCAAGTCGGCCAAGATCCACGTATTTCCGTGCAAATACGGAATCTCGGTGCTCTCCTCTTTTGCAAGGCTTTTGCACTCATGTAGAAGATCAGCGATATACCCATGGGCAGTCCTCGTAGACCATGCCAATGCGATCGCCGCTGCCCATCGAATCAGACGGTCCTCGTGTTGGAGTCGATCGGTCAGGACGGAATTGACTTCTGGATCGCTTGACGGCAGCCCAATTAGCCCCGCGGCAATCTGCGCCGTACCGGCCAAGGCGCTCGGTGCGCTAGAAGTGAAAGTGTCCAACAAAAAGGACTTTGCGTATGACTTTTCGCCGGGAAAGTATCCGATTAGAGCGGCCGCCTGAATGCGTTCGGGCAAGGTCCCTGTCTGAAGGTAATCGCAGTAGAGGGGAACCCCTGCTGCAACTTTGTAATAGAGGTCGATACTCAGGCTCTTCTCGTCCCCGTCGTACATGGAAACTTCGAGTGCACTTGGGATTTCCATGTACGTCTCGTGCAGCAGGATTCCTTCGATAAGGTAGTCCGATTCTTCCCTGAAGGTGAGCTCCGCCAGCAATTCGAGAACACTTGCGCTGCGAAGAGTGAGGCCCTCCTGGAGCAGACGGATCAGGAAGGGGATGGCATAAGACGCGGCGTTGAAGCGCATGCCCTCTGACACCAGGAAATTCCGTATATTATCATATGCCTCCGTCTGCTCATTGGCATTGTCGGAAGCCAGTCGAACCAGGGTCTCGGGGATCTCTGATGCATTGCCGTATGCGATCTCTGTGGTCGCCCAGTCTATCGCCTGCAGTTCTGAGAGCCATGGTATATAGATCACTAGATTCTCCAGAACGGGTGAGATTGCATTGCATGGCCCGCGCCAACCTCTGAAAAGGCGCTGGAGGGGCGAACATGAACGGGCAATTCGGGCATGCGCTGCCTATCGGCAGCGACGAGGTCATCTCGCTCGCGATCAACGGCCAGGACCCCGCGGGTACGGCCGGAATAGTTTCCCTGATCGGCGACGGGATCCGTCTTCATCCCCTCGACCGGCCCGACTACGCGAAGAGCCTGTCCGACAACGGTTTACCCGATGCGGCATTCCGGGTGGCGGAGGCGACGCCGGGGTGGTCGTCGGCACGAGACGTGGATTGCCGCACGGCGGCGGAGGTCCTGCTGAAGATCGACCGGCGGCGTGCGGTCGAGATTCTGCGAGCGCAGCTCGAGGACACGATCACCAGTTCCTGGGGAGCGGGCGTGACCCAAGCACTGGATGACGACGGCATGCCGGGCCTCGATGAACTGAGCCTGCGCATCGCCGAGCGTGTGCTTGTCCTTCCCGATGCTGAGGGCTCCCACGTCCAGACCGCTCTCGGTTCGATCTTCAGGTACGGAGGGAGTGGCCGGATGGCCGAGGTCGTCGAGGGGATCTGCCGCCATCCCGCGCTGACATTCTTGCAGCAGTGCCACATGGCGCAGGTCCTCATAGCCAGCGGTGAGGACGACGCCGCCCTGGCTGTCTGGCGGCACCTGCTCAGCGTGCGCGGCCGTGAGTCGGACAGCACTGTGATCAGCCTGCTGGAGGACATCGCCCAGGCCTTGACGTACAAGGGGGCGATGGAACTCGTTCGCGAGGCGCTCGAATCCGGGCCCAAGCAGGCGGCCCAACAGCGCCGCCGACTGGAACGCATGGTGTCCTGGCTGGCTAGTTCGCCCGTACGCGGCTAGTGGGATGCGCCGGAAAATCGGGCTGTAAGTACATATGAGGATTATGTCGCATCGAGGTCCGCGGGCGCTGGAGGCGGCGCTCTCGCAGGACATGTCCCCTGTGTATCCCCATCCCCAAATATCACATTTCCTTCGCCTGACGTACTAAAGCTCGCACCCGGCTGAGCGGTCAGCCGGGCACAGTGGAGGTCTCACCGCTTGGCGGTCACGGGTCGGAGTTCGACTTCGATGTCCGCAGCGTCATCGAAAGTACGGCACGAAGCATTTCGGACGCTTGTTGAACACTCAGTCCGATGCTTCGACCTTATCGACGCCGGCTCGGTCCACCCGCAGGAGTCTGGCGGGCAGTTCGCCGGTTCTCTCGACGAGCCCGTCCAGGACGGCGTTGGCGCACGCCAGAGGCGAGCCCGCTTCATGCGGTTGGTTCCAGAGCCTACTGGGGCGCGGTTCCGGGGTTCTCATAGCCTTCCCGTCCCTGCCTGACTGAGAGCTGACATGCCGTAAGCGAAGCCGCATCCTTCGTCGGAGGGTGATCGCGCCGCTGCGCTCGCGACACATCGAGGGCGACATCATCCTGATCGAAGGCGTCCCTGAGAACTATGCCCCGACCGCCGCCGTTTAGGCGATACGGGAGGTCCTGCCCATCGAGTAGCCCTCGGTTTCCGGCCGGGCGCACCAGCACCAGGCCCTCCGCCAACTCGCGGAATCGCCCGCCCATGTGCGGGCGCGCGATGAACCGGCAGCCCAATAAAGGCACCACCTCTACGCTGAATCCCTCCGACGACCCGGTGGGGACCGATCTGAACAGGAACTGGGGTTACCAGTGGAACACGATCGGTTCGGATAAACGGAAGACATCGGAGACCTACCGGGGTCCAGCGGCGTTTTCCGCTCCGGAGACAAAGGCCGCGCGGGATTTCGTGTCAGGCCGCAACAAAAACCGGCGGCGGATCACGATGGCTGTGGATTGGCACTCCTTCGCCAGCGCCGTGCTGTCGCCGTATGAATACACCAGAAATAAGCGGGACGGCAAGATGACCCAGGATCAACGGCAGGTGTTCGACCAGCTCGGCCAGCAATTAGCCGACCGTTATCCCGCCGGAAGTAATGTCAGCTATCTGCGGGTGTCGGGTCTCGTCCGCGACGGCAACCCTCCACCGGCCGGCGGGATGATCGACTGGCTGTGGGCCAATCAGAAGATCTTCGCCTTCGCCTTGGAAATGGGAGCAGGCAAGCCTGGTGCGGGCAAGGAGTATAACCCCTTCTATCCTCCGGCGGGCATGATCGAGGACATCACGACGGAGAACAAGGCTGCCGTGCTGCATCTACTGGAGCAGGCCGACTGCCCGTACCGGGTGATCGGCAAGGAGAAGTCCTTCTGCAAGGGCCCGGCCCCGGAATAGGAGTGGACTACTCGACCAAACCAAGACCGCCTACCCGACCATATCGGAAGCCTGGGTCGACACCGGCTTCAAGAACGCCTTAATCGAACACGGCGCCACCTTAGGCATCGACGTCGAAGTCGTCTCCAGAAAAGCCACCGTCGAAGTTCAGGTGCGCCTGCTTTGCAAGGGTTCGCAGTTCCTGCCATTCGGGGGACGTGGCTACTGCTTCCTCGGTCCAGACGTCTGTACCCGTGTCGGTCATGCAGCGCAGGTGGGTGTCGACAGGGAGGAGAGTTTGCAAGGCATCCTGCCCCAGCACTCCCTCTTGGACCTTGGCCTGAGCCAGATGCAGTGCGTCGTCGAATTCCAGGGCCAGTTCGTCGACGCCGACCTTCAGGTTGCGGACATGTCCCAGCTGCTGATCGGCGTCCCAGCTCAGTTGACCGAGAACGTTATGGATCCAGCGACAGAACTCAGGCTCCTGTTCGCCGGTCATCTGATGATTCCCCCTATATCTCCGTGCGTGCCTATCAGGATCAGGTGAGTCCGGCGTCATACGTATTTCGTGACCGGGACTGTTTCCAGGCTGAGTTCATGCTGTCAGGTGCTCTCGCCGTGATGATGGACATCTTCGCCGCTGGATGACGGTGACCTATGTTAGTTCGAACCAGTCGGGTGCAACGCCGGCGAGTTCGGACTCCGGCAGTGTGGCGCCGGCCTTGCGGAGGCGTTCCATCAGCAGTTGTGCTCGCTGGTGGGCGGAGTCCTCGCCGCAGAACGAGTACAGCACCGTGCTGTCGAGCTCTGTTGGGATGGGCAGGAGATAGAGCCCTTTGATGATGTCGAGACTCATCGTGACGGCGGCGTCTGCGGCACCGGCCTTGGCCCGCCGTACGGCATCGGCCAGGAACGGCTCGACGACCTCGTCGAGGATCTCGTCGGCGACGTCGTAGGGCTCGACCCAGCCTTGTCCCGGCTGGTAGCCGGTTCGTCCGGACAGCGACTCCACGTTCAGTTCCATGATGGAGGTCCGGAGCTGTTCGGCGAGTCCTGCGGGTATGGTCTCGACCGCTTCTCGTGCGATCGTTTCGGCTTTGTCCCGCAGTTCGGGATGTGCGGCAAGGAGTTTGGTGAGGACGAGGATGGCCTCTGAGCCGGAGAGATGAGGCAGGGCGGTCACAGCGGGTCCAATCCGAGCGGGGGAACCGTGGCCTCGCCGTCGGTGAAGCGGCCGACGGGTGTGTCGAGCAGGACGCGGACGTTCTTGTGGGCGAAGCCCACCACCGTGCCCTTCATGCCGTGCATGTAGGAGGGGCGGATGCTGTGGTTGACCCGGACCCGGTCACCGACCTGGAAGGTGGCGAAGGCCTCGCGCTCTTGGGCGTTCTTGCGTTCGTGCTGGCGCTGGTTGACCGCACGGGCGATCTCCGGGAGATGCTCGTCGAGATCGCCGCTGACGATGAGCCCGATCAGCATGCGGACCTGCCACCGGGCATCCGCCGCGTGATCCACTTCGACGTCGGATCCGAGGGGATCGTGTCGTTCGTCATTCACAGAGTAAGCATGCCGCAGGGGGCCTGTTGCCGGCGTGGCTCAATTCCGGCTTGCTCGATCACGCTCATCCGTGCCGTGTCACTCCCGGCGTGACCTTGAACACGGCCGTCCACTAGGCACCGGCGTTGTCTGATTCATACATCGACGCGGGAGGCATCAAAGGCGTGGGGGATATAGGCGCTCCAGCCGATCGGTGTGGAGGGCGCGAGCTCGGCAAGTATTGCTCCGCGCTCGATGTCGGAGGCGGCCCGATCGAGACCTCCTCGTGGATCAACGAGAGAAAGAGCGAACGCGCCCGCCTGGAAGGGGAGTTGAAGGCCGTCCCGGCCGATCGGTGGGCGTTGCACAGGTCAAGGGGAGAAGGCCATCGTGAAGAAGGGCGACACCAAGCCACCACGCCGCTCGACGGCTCGGCTGTGCAAACGGCGTCTCTACCCGTGTAGAAGACCTGCGGTGACCAGCCAGCTTGGGTGCCAGGGCTTGGAAACCCAGATCTGGGGGTGAGCTGCCACCCGGTCGCCCGGTTCTCCAGGTCACTACAAGCGCCGACGCAGCACAGCGGGAGAAGTCGCAACTTCTCCCGCTTTAGTGTGAAGTGTCCGAGGGGGGACTTGAACCCCCATGCCCATCACTGGGCACTAGCACCTCAAGCTAGCGCGTCTGCCTATTCCGCCACCCGGACTTGGTGCCTGCACGTGGGACCGTCATCCCGCGTCGGCTCCGTAAGGTTAGCAAACTCTGGGGAGTGCGTCATACCAAGTATCCGCACCTCGTCAGAGACCCCTTGGATGGCGTCGTCTGGGGCTCCGGATGGGGGTTCCGTGGGGATCGCAGGAGCGCGTTGGGCTGGTTGCGGATGGTTTGGGCGCGGGGGAGTTGGTGAATTTCTGGGGCTCCGGTGAAAAGGGCTTGCGGCAACTTTGGGTGGTGCTACGGTTACGGATCGTTGAGGGGTGAGTCCACGGACCGGCCTCACGATGTGAGGCCGGTTCTGGAGCACGGGAGGGTAATGTGACGCGCGCGGCGGTGTGGCGGTCAAGGGCTCAGGCCCCTGCTGTCCTCCGCCCGCGTGTGGCTGACCTGGCCCAGGACGTGACCACAGATCGGGACGACCGGATGGCGCGGTTCGCGGCCGGTGCCCGTCGGGTCATCGTCCGGGCTGCCGCCATCGGCGCCCTGGTGGCCACAGGCTGGCTGCTCGCTGTTCTGTTCGGCGCGTTCAACGCCGCTCCGGCGGCCGCGGAGACCACCGCGGCGACAGGAGTGGCAGCGGACAGCGCCGTGGAGACGGGAGTGGCGGACACCAACGTGGCGACGAATGCCGAGTCAGGCCCCGATCGCTCGTCGGACAACACCGAAGCCATGGCCGGTCGCACGGTCAATGGCCTCAACAGCCAGGAAGATCCTGGCCTCCCACCACCTTCCTCCGCCGGAAAGATCCTGGACACCAATGGTTTGGTGCCCAATGGTGGTGGCAGCGGTCCGTTCGGGGCCGCAACCGGGGATGTCGCGAGGTCCGTTTTCGACCCGCGGCTCCAGGCTGGGCGCGCCCCCCTGGCGCGCCTGCTTCCCCCCGTCGTCCGCACAGCGGCGGACGACCCTTCTTTCTCACCTGACTGATCCCTCCCCAGGACCCTGATCTGAGCTGACCGGTACGAAGTCAGCCGGCGTCCAAGCGTGGAGCTGGCCGGTACGAAGTCAGCCGGCGGTCCTAAACGTGGAGCTGGCCGGTACGAAGTCAGTCGGCGGTCCAAAGCGTGGAGCTGGCCGGTAAGGCGTCAGCTTTCCATGGCACAAGCGGCGGAGCGAGGCATGAGTCCCTCCGCCCGCGGGTGAAACACGTCAGTCAAGCTGGTTCGCGATTCCGAGGTCTCCGCTGTGCGCGAAACCTGGGCCTCGGCCTGCCCGCGAACCGTTCAGGTATCCCCCCGAGAACCACTAGGAGCATTCATCATGCGTACGTGGGCAAAAGCATCTACTCCTGCGGCCCTGCTGGCCGTGGCCGTCATGTCGTTCGGCGGCGGTGGCACCGCGCTGGCCGACACCTCGGGCGACGGGTCCGTCGCCGGCGGTAACCAGGTCGACCTGCCGATCTCCGTGCCGATCGACATCAGCGGCAACGCCGTGGCCGGCGTCGGCAAGTCGGAGGCCACCTCGCAGGGCGGCGCCGAGGTCGTGAACACGCAACGGCCGGGCATCGCCAACAACACCTCGGGCAACGGGTCCGTCGGCGGCGGCAACCAGGTGAACGCGCCGATCAGCGTGCCGATCAACGCCTGTGGCAACGCCGTCTCGCTGATCGGCAAGTCCGACGCGGGCTGCAAGGGCGGGGCCACGGTCCACAACCACGGCAGGGGCGGCGCCGGAGGCAACCGTACCTCGGGCAACGGCAGTGTGCTGGGCGGCAACCAGATCACCGCGCCCATCAGCGCGCCGATCAACGCCTGCGGCAACGCGGTGGCGATCTTCGGCGACTCGACGGCGGGCTGCAAGGGCGGCTCCAGCGTCTACAACACCGGCGTGGGAGCGGGCGGCAACCGTACCTCCGGCAACGGTGGCGTGCTGGGCGGCAACCAGGTCATCGCGCCGATCAGCGCGCCGATCAACATCTGCGGCAACTCGGTGGCCGTGGTCGGCCGGGCGTTCTCCGGCTGCCAGGGCGGCTCCACCGTCACGAACAACGGCGGTGGCCCCCGCTACCACGCCCGGCACATGGCCGCGGGCTCCACGGGCAACGACACCGACGGGCGTTTCGGGGTCGGCAGCGGCAACCAGGTCGTCGCGCCGATCAGCCTGCCGGTCGACGTCTGCGGCAACGCCGTGGGCAACGCGACCGCCGGGTGCAAGGGCGGCGCGACGGTGGAGAACTCCGGCGGCGGCTCCGGCGCGGGTGGTAACACCACGGCCGGTACGGCGGGCGTACTGAGTGGAAACCAGGCGGTCGCGCCGGTCAGCGCCCCGATCGACGTCTGCGGCAACGCCGCGGCGGTGCTCGGTCACGCGTTCGCCGGGTGCAAGGGCGGCGCCATCGTCAAGAAGGGCGGCAGGGGCGCCGGCGGCAACCGTACGTCCGGTGCGGGCGGGGTGCTGGCCGGAAACCAGGCGGTCGCGCCGATCAGCGCGCCGATCAACGTCTGCGGCAACGCGGCCGCCGTCCTCGGCAAGTCCGCGGCCCACTGCAAGGGTGGCGCCGGGGTGTGGCCGCACGACGGTGTGGGCGGGGGCTGGAACCGTACCTCGGGTGCGGGCGGTGTGCTGTCGGGCAACCAGGCGATCGCGCCGATCGCCGCGCCGATCAACGTCTGCGGCAACGCCGCCGCCGTGCTGGGTGACGCGGCCGCCGGATGCCTCGGTGGCGCGCACGTGGGCAGGCCGGGGTACGAGCGCCCCGACGGGTTCGAGCGCTTCGCCCGTGCCAACACCAAGGTCGCGGGCGCCAAGGGCGGGTTCCTGCCCATCACGCCCTCCCTGCCGGTCCTCGGCCAGGCCCCTGACATCAGCGGGCTCGCCAAGCAGCTGCCCGTCGGTGACCTGAGCAAGCAGCTGCCGGTCGGTGACCTGAGCAAGCAGCTCCCGGTGGGCGACCTGAGCAAGCCCCTCGAGACCGTCGGCGGTGTCTCCCACCAGCTCCCCGTCCTCGGCGACCTCGGCCAGACGTTCGGCCTGCCGCAGCTCCCCGAGCTGCCCGGCCTGCCGGTGGCCCCGGAGCAGCCCAAGAAGACCGCGCTGTCCGCGCAGGCCGACCCCAAGGGCCGTGGCACCGCGTCGAGGTCCGTCTCCCCGCTCGACCCGGCCACCGACCTGGTCTCCTCCACCCCCGTCGGCGGCGCGGTGAACTCCGCCACCCGCGGCCTGCCGGTCGGCAACCTCGGCCTGATGAGCGCCGAGCAGCCCGCCGGCCTCACCGGGATGAACACGGGCTCGCTGCTCGCGCTGGTGCTCGGCTCGATGCTGGCGGCCTCGGCGACGCTGTTCGCCTCGGCCCGTCGGGTCCGGTTCGGCCGCAAGTAGGCGGTTCCGGTTCGGCCGTAAGCAACGAACCAGACAACCGTAAGCAAAGAGATCAGTAAGCGGTAAGTAGCGCATCGGGAAGTACAAGACAAACGATGGTTCCTGCTCACAGCCCGTGAGCAGCCCACGATAGACGCTTTGCCCGTTCCGGGGGCGCGGCCCGGGGCGGGCAAAGCCATGTCCGCGTTCAGAGCGTGCGGCGTACTCGCATGATCTTGCGCCGCAGGCGAACGTGGCGGCTCCCGTCGGGATGCACACGGACGCGCGCCAGCTCCCACTGACCGTACTCTGCGTGTTCGGTCAGCAGTTGACGTGCTGCTTCGCGAGTGAGGTCGCGCGGAATGAAGATATCCATGTAGGAGTAGTCGAGCACAACGATTAGTCTCCAGGGTGAGTCAGGGCGCCATGCCGCTCGATGGGCCTTATTCTGCGTGCTTGCGGGTGGACCCGGAAGCTAGTGGGTAGCCCGGGGGAAGGAAATTTCCGCGAGTCGGGTTACCTTTCAGTCTGTGCCGACTCCCGGCAGGGGGATTTGCAAAGCGAACAGCGAGGTAGGAAGCAGCGTGCCAGCCAAGAACGGCAGCGCCGGCGGAACACGCCTGGTCATCGTCGAGTCGCCAGCCAAGGCGAAGACGATCGCCGGGTACCTCGGGCGCGGCTACATCGTCGAATCGAGCATCGGTCACATCCGCGACCTGCCGGAGAAGGCCGACGACATCCCCGAGAAGTACAAGGGGGCGCCTTGGGCACGTCTCGGCGTCAACGTCGAGCACGAGTTCGAGCCGCTGTACGTCGTCAACCCCGACAAACGCTCGCAGGTCGCCAAACTGCGGCAGTTGCTGAAGGACGCTGACGAGCTCTATCTGGCCACTGACGAGGACCGCGAGGGCGAGGCCATTGCCTGGCACCTGCGTGAGGTGCTCAAGCCCAAGGTCCCCGTGCACCGCATGGTGTTCCACGAGATCACCCCGCAGGCGATCAGGGACGCCGTGGCCAACCCGCGCGACCTCAACCTGCGCCTGGTGGACGCGCAGGAGACCCGGCGCATCCTCGACCGCCTCTACGGCTACGAGGTCAGCCCCGTCCTGTGGAAGAAGGTCAAGCCGCGGCTGTCGGCGGGTCGGGTGCAGTCGGTGGCGACGCGACTGGTGGTGGAGCGCGAGCGCGACCGTATGGCGTTCACGCCTGCCCACTATTGGGACCTGCAGGCGTTGTTCGACACGGGCAAGACGGAGGAGCGGCCGCACGACTTCACCGGCACGCTGACCGGGGTAAACGGCAAGCGGGTCGCGCAGGGACGCGACTTCGCCAGCACGGGGCAGCTCAAGAACGCCGACGTGCTGCACCTGTCCGAGGCCGCCGCCGGGGAGCTGGCCGGGCGGCTGCAGGGGGTGTCGTTCGCGGTCAAGTCCGTGGAGCGCAAGCCGTACACACGTAAGCCTTATGCCCCGTTCCGGACGACCACATTGCAGCAGGAGGCCAGCCGGAAGCTGGGGTTCTCCGCGAAGTACACGATGCAGGTCGCGCAGCGGCTCTATGAGAACGGGTTCATCACCTACATGCGTACCGACAGCATCACGCTGTCGGAGACGGCGGTGTCGGCCGCGCGGTCACAGGCGATCAAGCTGTACGGCGCCGCGTACGTGCCGGACAAGCCGCGCGTCTACTCCAGCAAGGTGAAGAGCGCGCAGGAGGCGCACGAGGCGATCCGGCCGTCGGGTGAGGAGTTCCGCACACCGGGCGAGACCGGCCTTTCTGCCGACATGTTCCGGCTTTACGAGCTGATCTGGCAGCGTACGGTCTCCTCGCAGATGAAGGACGCGGTCGGCGAGTCGGTCACGGTGAAGGTGGGCGGCAGGTCGTCCTCCGGCGAGGACGTCGAGTTCAGCTCGTCCGGTCGGACGATCACGTTCTACGGGTTCCTGAAGGCGTACGTGGAGGGGTCCGACGACCCCTCGACCGATCGCGACGACTCCGAGAAGCGGCTGCCGAACCTGGCGGAGGGCGACGCGCTCAGCGTGACGCGGCTCGACGTGGCCGGTCACTCGACCAAGCCGCCCGCGCGTTACACCGAGGCGTCGCTGGTCAAGGAGCTGGAGGATCGGGAGATCGGGCGGCCTTCGACGTACGCCTCGATCATCGGGACCATTCTCGACCGCGGTTACGTCTTCAAGAAGGGCACGGCCCTGGTGCCGTCGTTCCTGGCGTTCGCCGTGGTCAACCTGCTGGAGCAACATTTCGGGAACCTGGTCGACTACGACTTCACGGCCGAGATGGAGAAGGTGCTCGACGACATCGCCAACGACCGGGCGGAGCGGCTGCCCGAGCTGCAGCGCTTCTACTACGGGGCCGACGGCGACGAGGGTCTGAAGGAGATGGTCACCGATCTCGATGACATCGACGCCAAGGAGATCAGTTCGTTCCCGGTGAGGGGCACGGACATCATGCTGCGGGTCGGGCGATACGGGCCCTACCTCGACAGGGACGGCGCGCGGGTCAACGTGCCCGAGGACATGACGCCCGACGAGCTGACGGGGGAGAAGGCCGAGGAGATGTTCTCGCGGCCGACGGGCGACCGCGAGCTCGGCAACGACCCCGCGAGCGGGCACATGATCGTCGCCAAGGATGGGCGGTACGGGCCTTATGTGACGGAGATCCTGCCCGAGCCGGCCGCCGACGCAGAGGCCCCCAAGCGCCGTACGAAGAAGGCCGACGCCCCGAAGCCCCGCACCAGCTCGTTGTTCAAGACGATGTCGCTGGACACGATCACCCTGGACGACGCGCTCAAGCTGCTGTCGATCCCGCGGCTGGTGGGCGAGCTGGATGGCGAGGAGGTCGCGGCACACAACGGGAAGTTCGGCCCGTACCTGAAGAAGGGGACCGACTCCCGTTCGCTGGCCTCCGAGGACGACCTGCTGACCGTCACCATCGAGCAGGCGAAGGAGTTGTTCGCGCAGCCGAAGCAGCGCGGGCGGGGGCGGGCCGCCGCCGCGGCGCCGCTGCGTGAGCTGGGCGATGACCCTGTCTCCAAGAAGCCCGTCGTGGTCAAGGAGGGGCGGTTCGGGCCCTATGCGACCGATGGTGAGACGAACGCGTCGCTGCGCAAGGGCGACACGGTCGAGGACATCACGATCGAACGGGCCGCCGAGCTGCTGGCCGAGCGGCGTGAGCGGGCGCCGGCGCCCAAGAAGACCACCACGCGCAAGGCCCCGGCCAAGAAGGCGCCCGCGAAGAAGCCGGCCGCCAAGTCGTAGGTCACATTCCGGCGGCCACCAGGACGTGGCCGCCGGAAGTAGCATCATTTGTGTGATCGTCCTGCTCTTCGTGGCCTTGGTGCTGCTCGCGCACTGGTACCTGTGGTATCGGCTGGTGCGCCGCACGACCGGCCGCGGGTGGTTGCGCAAGGCGCTGACCTGGGCTCTGGTCGTCCTGCTCGCGGTTCTCGTGACGACGTTCGTGGGCACGCGGATGGGGCTGGAGAGCTGGGTGGCCTGGCCGGGCTACATCTGGCTGGCGGTGATGTTCTACCTGACCGTCATCCTGCTTGTGCTGGAGATTCCGCGGGCCGTGGTCTCGGTGTTCCTGCGCAGGCGCGAGCGGGTGCCCGAGCCGGAGCCCGTCGCGGTGATGGCGGGCGCGGGCGCGCCCGCCGTCCCTGAGGCCGCCATCGTGACGCCCGCTCCCATGAGCAGGCGGATCTTTCTCGAGCGGACCACCGCCGCGGTCGCCGGGGTGAGCGCGCTGGGCACGGTCGGGTACGGCATGACGAGTGCCCTCGGCGACCCCGTGATCGAGCGGGTCGGCATCACGCTGCCGAAGCTGGACCCACGGCTCGGCGGCCTGCGGTTCGCCGTGGTGAGCGACATCCACCTGGGGCCGCTCACGGGCATCGGGCACACCGAGCGCATCGTACGGATGATCAACGGGCTCGAGGCCGACGTGGTGGCGATCGTGGGCGACCTGGTGGACGGGTCGGTGGCCCAGTTGGGGGCGCTGGCGCGGCCCTTGAAGAACCTTGAGTCTCGCTATGGGGCATATTTCGTGACCGGTAACCACGAATACTTCACGGCCGAAGGGCCGGGCGAGTGGATCGAGGAACTGGGCGAGCTCGGCGTACGCTCTCTGCGAAACGAGCGCGTGGAGATCAAGCATCAGGGCGCCGTGCTCGACCTGGCCGGCGTGAACGACGTCGGCGGCGCTGCCAGCGGCGACGCCCCCGACTTCGCCAAGGCACTCGGCGGGCGCGACACCAGCCGCTCCACGGTGCTGCTCGCGCACCAGCCGATCCAGGTCGAGCAGGCCGCGCGGCACGGCGTCGACCTGCAGCTCTCCGGCCACACGCACGGCGGCCAGATCGCGCCGTTCAACCTGGTGGTGGGGCTGCAGCAGCCGGTCGTGTCGGGGCTCGCCACGGTGGACGGCGTTCAGGTGTACGTCACCAGGGGCGCGGGCTTCTGGGGGCCACCGGTGCGCGTCGGGTCGCCGCCCGAGATCACGATGCTGGAATTGCGGAGCTGACTTTTCGTAATGCGGTAGTCACGCCCTGCTCTGCTGGCGTAGAGTATCCGACCAGATACTTTCGGAGGTGGGGCATGGTCTCTTCGCCGATGGAGCAGGCGCTGGGGCAGGAGGTCGCCTTCTGGGCCAGGCGCGGCGGGCTGCTGTTCAGGCAGGCCCGGCATGCCGCGAGCCTCAACCAGAGGGCCCTGGCCAGCGTGAGCGGCACGTCGCGGACGACGTTGTCGGCCTATGAGCACGGCAGGAAGTCGCCGACGCTCGAGACCGCGGGGCGCATCCTCGACGCGGCCGGGTTCCGGCTGGTGCTGGAGGCCAAGGTGGATTGCGCGGCGCACGTGACGGGCGACGGGCGGACGTTCCACGTGCCCTCCCGATTGCCACGGCTGCCGGTCGCCGCGGCGCTGGGCCGCGCGCGGATCGGCGGCAGGGACTACGATCTGGCCGACCGGGATGAGCGGCGGGTGGCCTACACCGCGCTGCTGTGCGAGGGCGGGCCGCAGGAGTTGCTCGCTCACCTGGACGGCGTGCTGCTGGTCGACCTGTGGGACGACCTCGTTCTGCCCGGCGAGATCCGGGCGGCGTGGTCTCTTTTGGTGGAAGAGACGCGCGATGAGGCCGGAGTTATGAATTGATGATGTTTTTGGGGGCCTATTCGAGGTGTGTAACCTGCGCCCGAGCCCGTTCACGTAATACCCTCAGCGACGAGCAACCGGGAATATCCGGCTCGTCTCTTGTCCACCCACTTCTGGTCAACACCTGGATACGCTGAAATCATGACTGCCCCTGGCCGAGGTCGCTCGGCCCACGTGCTGGCCAACGCGCCGTTTCGACGGCTCTGGATGGCCATGTCGGTGTGCAGCCTGGGTGATTGGCTCAACCTGCTGGCGCTGACAGCTCTCGCAGGAAACCTCACCCAGGGTGACTATCGGGTGCAGTCGCTGGCCGTGGGCGGCGTGTTCGTCGCCAAGATGTTGCCGGCCGTGCTGCTCGGGCCCCTGGCCGGAGTCTTCGCCGACCGGTTCGACCGGCGGCTGACAATGGTCACGGCCGACCTGGCGAGATTCGCCGTGGTGTTGTCGATCCCCTTCGTCAACAGCTACGAATGGGTCATCATCGCGACGGTCCTGGTCGAGTGCGTCAACCTGTTCTGGGTGCCGGCCAAGGACGCGACGGTGCCCAACCTGGTGCCCAAGTCGCAACTCGAGTCGGCCAACCAGCTCAACCTGCTGGTCACCTACGGCACCGCGCCGGTCGCGGCCATGTTGTTCGCCGCGTTGTCCGTGGCGGGCGACCTGGTCACCGGCATGATCCCGTTCCTGTCGGGCCGCGACGCGACCGGGCTCGCGCTGGTCGTCAACGCCTGCGCTTATCTCGTGTCGGCCTTCCTGATCTTCACCCTGCGTGACATCCCCAAGCGCAACGGCGCGATCTCCACGCCCTCCGTGCTCAAGCAGATCGTCGAGGGCTGGCGGTTCGTGGGCGGCAACCGGCTGGTGCGCGGCCTGATCATCGGCATGCTGGGGGCGTTCGCGGCCGGTGGGGCCGTGGTGGGCGTGGCGAAGGTCTACGTGGTGGCCCTCGGCGGCGGTGACGCGGCCTACGGCGTGGTGTTCGGGGCGGTCTTCGTCGGCATGGCGCTGGGCATGTTCTTCGGGCTCAGGCTGCTGCGCGAGCTGTCGCGGCGGCGGCTGTTCGGCCTGGCCATCACCGTGGCCGGGCTGGTGCTGGTGGCGATCGCGCTGGTGCACAACCTGGTGATCGTGGTCATGCTGACCGTGGTGCTGGGGGCGTGCGCGGGCATCGCCTGGATCATCGGCTACACGCTGATCGGGCTCGAGGTCGAAGACGCGTTGCGGGGCCGTACGTTCTCCTTCCTGCAGTCCACGGCCCGGGTGACGCTGCTGCTCGTGGTCGCCGTGGCCAACCCGCTGGCCGCGCTGTTCGGGGTGCACGTGCTGGGGCTGGGCGAGTTCAGCTACCGCTTCGACGGCACCAACCTGGTGCTGGTGATCGGCGGGGCGCTCGCGATGGTCGTCGGCATCCTGGCTCTGCGGCACATGGACGACAGGAAGGGCTTCTCGCTGGCGGCCGAGGTGATCGCGGCGGTGCGCGGCGAGAGCTTCCCCTCCGAGGCGGCCGAGCACGTGCCAGGGCTTTTCGTGGCCTTCGAGGGCGGCGAGGGCTCGGGCAAGACCACCCAGTCGCGGCTGGCCGCCATCTGGCTGCGCGACCAGGGCTTCGACGTCGTGCAGACGCGCGAGCCGGGCTCGACCAAGGTCGGCATGCGGTTGCGTGCCATCCTGCTCGACGCGGCCGAGCGGGGGTTGTCGGCGCGGTCCGAGGCATTGTTGTACGCCGCCGACCGGGCCGAGCACGTGGAGAAGGTGATCAGGCCGGCCCTCTACCGGGGCTCGCTCGTGATCACCGACCGTTACGTCGACTCGTCGCTGGCCTATCAGGGCGCGGGCCGGGCGCTCGACCCCAAGGATGTCTCCAAGATCAACGCCTGGGCGACCGGCGGGCTGGTGCCGCACCTGACCGTGCTCATCGACACGCCGCCCGAGGTGGGGCTGACCCGGCTGGGCGGGGCGGCGGACCGGATCGAGTCCGAGCCGCTGGAGTTCCATCAGCGGGTGCGCAAGGAGTTCCGGGCACTAGCGGCGGCGGCTCCTGAGCGCTACCTCGTCGTGGACGGCACGCTGCCGCAGGAGGCGATCACCCGGCAGATCCAGGACCGGATCAGGGAGATCCTGCCCGACCCGGTGCCGCGCGAGTCAGAGGACATCACCGGGACGATGCCCGCCATCCGCGACTAGCCGTCACTGGAGCGGTTGCGGCTAGTCGTCCGCTCGTAAGGTGAAGTGCAACTAGCCTTACGTCGTGACGGTTTTCGATGACCTCGTTGGGCAGGACCAGGCGGCGGCCGTGCTGTCGCGGGCCGCGGCGGCGGCCGGCGAGGTCGTCGCGGGCGGGCGGGGCGCCGGAATGACGCACGCGTGGCTGTTCACCGGCCCGCCGGGCTCGGGCAGGGAGCACGCCGCCCGGGCCTTCGCCGCCGCCCTGATGTGCCCCGACAGGGGCTGCGGGCACTGCGACCAGTGCCACCAGGTGCTCATCGGCTCCCATCCCGACCTGGAGTCCGTACGCCCCGACGGCCTGTCCTACAGCGTCAAGCAGACCCGTGAGCTCATCCTGCGCGCGGCCGGGGCGCCGACGCAGGGGCGGTGGCGGGTCATGTTGTTCGAGGACGCCGACCGGGCCACAGAATCGGCCGCGAACGCCCTCCTCAAGGCCATCGAGGAGCCCGCACCGCGTACGGTGTGGCTGCTCTGCGCTCCCG
>NZ_JBHSPA010000006.1:166272-276473 GCF_042656245.1 Nonomuraea insulae | reverse complement strand
ACCTCGCCGCCGCCTGGAGCCTGCTGCCGGACGACATGATGATCACCATCAGGTCGCGGTGCCGCGTGATCAACCTCATCACCCCCGCCACCGAGGCCGTCGCCCACGTCCTGGCCACCCGCGACAGCGTGCCCTGGGACACCGCCAGGTTCGCCGCCAGGGCCGCCCAGGGGCACATCGCCAGGGCGCGGGCCCTGGCGCTCGACGAGGGGGTCAGGCGGCGCAGGGAAGCGGTGCTGAGCATCCCCCGCTCGCTGACCGGCGTCGGCGAATGTGTCTTCGCCGCCGAGCGGCTGGTGAAGACGGCCGAGGAGGAGGCCGCCGCGGCCACGACCGCGCTCAACGAGAACGAGACGTCGGAGCTGCGCAAGCTGTACGGAGAGGGCTCCACCGGCAAGGGGCTCAATCGGGGGCTGGTGCGCGGCGGGGCCGGGGCGTTGAAGGAGCTGGAGGACCGGCAGAAGTCGCGGGCCACGCGGATCAAGCGGGACTCGCTGGACGCCGCTCTGCTGGAGCTGGTGTCGTTCTATCGGGATGTGCTGGCGATGCAGTTCGGGGCGGGCGGGGTCGAGCTGGCCAACGATGATCTTCGGTTCGAGCTGGATCAGCTCGCCAAGGCGACCACGCCTGAGGAGACGTTGCGGTGGATCGATGCGATCATGCAGTGCAGGGAACGGCTGGCGGTCAACGTGAATCCGCAGATGGCCGTCGAGGCCATGATGCTGGCGCTCCGGCCCTAGATCCACGGGGGTCCACGGTCGGCGGCGTGGGGCAGAGTCGCGGTCGCGAGGCGGGCAGGTGCGGGCTCGTGGCCGACGGGTGCGGGCAGGTGCGGGCTCGGCGTCGATGAGGCGGGTTGTCCACAGGTTGCGCTCACGAGCTCCGAATGCCGTGACGATCGGCGGAAGATAACCGTGTGACCCAAGCAGCAGATGAGGCCGACAGGCGTCTCTGTTACGTGGAAGTCGAACTACTCACCCAGCAGGAAGACCTGGCGCGGCGACGAGTCGACGTGGCGTCCATCTTCGCCGAGCATCATGTCGGCCTCGTGCGGCTGGCCCTCATCATGGTCGGCGATCAGGCGACCGCCGAAGACGTCGTCCAGGAGGCCTTCGAGCGCACGCATGCAGGCCGGGCCAGGCTGCGAGATGCCGACAAGGCGCTGGCCTACGTGCGCTCCGCGGTGCTCAACGGGTGCCGGTCGGTGTTGCGCAGGCGGTCGACGGTGTTCCGGCGGGTGGTGCCGTACGAACCGCCTGTCTGGTCGGCGGAGAGCGCCGCCATGCTGGGCGAGGAGCGGCGGGAGGTCCTGCTCGCGCTGCGCCGGCTGCCTCGCAGGCAACGGGAGGCGCTGACGCTGCGCTACTACTTCGATCTCGCCGACCATGAGATCGCCGAGACGATGAAGGTCAGCGCGAGCACGGTCCGGTCCACGATCACGCGGGGGCTGGCGGCCCTCGGCCGAGCTCTTGGGGAGAATTCATGAACAGTCCCATGGAAGACAGACTGCGCGACGCCCTTTCCGAGGCGGGAGCGACGCTGGACCCGGGCACGCTCAAGCCTCTTCGGGCGTCGGAGCGGCGCTTCCGGGTGGACCTCCGGCTGCTGAGCGTGGCGGCGGCCGTGGTGCTCGCGGGGGCGACGACCGCCGTCGTGCTGGGCGCCGGTGGCGGCGACGAGGATGGCGTGGTGATGGCGGAAGCGGAGCCGGCCTGGAGCGGCGAGGCGGACGTGTCCGTCTTCCTGTGTACGAAGTCGGCACCTGAGGAAACGCCGTGCCAGGGGCAGGCCGCAAGTGCTCAGCAGGTCAAGACGATCGAGGAAGAACTGAGGCGGCTGCCGCAGGTCGACGGCATGTTCTTCGAAAACCAGGCGCTCGCCTACGAGAACTTCAAACGGAGCTACGCGCATAACCAGGCGCTGCTCGATGCGGTCAAGGTCACAGACCTGCCCCAGTCGTTCAGACTCAAGATCAAGGAGGGCGGCGACCGGAGGCAGGTGCGGGAATCAGTCCGCGGGCTGGCCGGGATTCGGGATGTCGTGGATCGTGCCTCGCTCGGCACACAGCCGATCGACGGCCAGGTGGAGTGGGAGATCAGTGTCTTCCCGTGCAGGAAGGCGACGGCTATGCCGACGTGCATGAGTGGAAAGAATGGCGTGTCCCAGGGGGCGACGAATGCTCAGAAGCAGGCTGTCGAGGCGTTGATCCGGAAGGCGCCTGAGGTGGAGAAGTTCGTCTTCGAGGACCAGGCGATGGCGTACAAGAACTTCCAGCAGGCGTTCAAGGGCAACAAGGCACTCATGCAGGCGACCAAAGTGGAGGACCTGCCGGAATCGTTCAGGGTCACGCTGAAGGAGGATTCCGACGGGACGGATTTGGCCAACAAGCTGAAGAAGCAACCGGGGGTGGCCCAGGTCGTCTACCAACGGTGCCTGGTCGACCAACTGACGCTGCTCGGTGACTTCGGATTGCCCCTGCCGGAGAAGGCGTGCCCCGTCGGCAGGTGATCACATGAACATGTCCGCCGCCACCCCCCTCACTCCCACGTACGGACACACGTAATGTGGCAACGAAGGCCGCAAGTTTCCCCCTAGGCCGTCAGGAGGCGAGCTCGAGCCCATGGGAATGATCATGGCCGTGAGCTTTACCCGTTACGGGAGGCTCTACTACCTCGATCCCGGCGAGCACAGCCCCAAGGTGGGCGACAAGGTGCTCGTGCCGACGGATTCGGGTCCCGAGGTGGCGGAGTGCGTGTGGGCGCCGCAATATACGAGCGAGGACATCGACGGGTTGCCACGCTGCGCCGGATTGGCGGGGGAGGAAAACCTGACCCGAGATGAGACGAACAAGCGCCGCAGGGCTGAGGCCCGCAGCGTGTCCAAACGGTTGATCAAGCGGCACACGCTGCCGATGAAGGTCGTCGGCATCGACTACCTCGACCAGGACAACATCTATACCGTCTACTTCTCGGCGCCGCACCGGGTGGACTTCCGCGCTCTCGTACGCGACCTGGCCCGCAACCTCCGGGCCAGGGTCGAGCTGCGGCAGATCGGTCCCAGGGACGAGGCGCGGTTGCAGGGCGGCATCGGCCCCTGTGGCCGTGACCTGTGCTGCGCCACGTTCCTCAAGGACTTCGAACCGGTCTCCGTGCGCATGGCCAAGGACCAGGACCTCCCGGTCAACCCGCTGCGGATCGCGGGGGCGTGCGGGCGGCTCATGTGCTGCCTGAAATACGAGCATCCGCTCTACCAGGAGTTCCGGGCGACGGCTCCCCGCGTTGGGGCCAGCGTGGAGACTCCGCAGGGGGGCGGGACGGTGGTGGGGCACAACGTGCCGTCCGATTCCGTCGTGGTGCGGCTCAACGATGGGGGGCGGAGGTGCGCTTGCTCGAAGGCGAGCGTTTGCGGGCCGCGGCAGGCGTACGACTCTACGTATGGGGGTGAATCGGAGGGGGATGCGGTGTAAAGGCCGCTCCGGCTCCGGCTCCGGTTGCTCGTTTGACGTGGCAGGGGGCGGTGGGGCATGTCCGGCGGTGGGGCGCATCGCGGGCGGTGGGATCGCATCCGGAGGCGCGCGGTAGGGCAGGCGGTGGATCTGGTGCCGGTGGTGCGAAGTAGGGCGCGCTGCGGGGCTGGTGTCCAGCGTTGCGGAGTGGGCGGGGCGGTGGGTCTGGTGCCCGGGGGCGCGAAGTAGGGCGCGCTGCGGGACCGGTGCCCCGGGGGCGCGAAGTAGGGCGCGCCGCGGGGCTGGTGTGAGTGTTGAGGAGTGGGCGGGTCGGTGGGTTCGGTGCCCGAGGGCGCGGAGTGGGGCGGGCGCTGGGTCTGGTGTCCGAGGGCGCGGAGTGGGGTGCGCTGCGGGCCCGGGGCCCGGTGGTCCGAAGTAGGGCGCGCTGCGCGGCTGGTGTCCGGTGGTGCGGGGTGCAGAGGTGATGGCCAGTCGATCCGGCGTCGGGGGGGCGATGTGGTGGAACCGTGAGCGGTGGCTTGGGGGTTGTGGTGGGCGGTGTTAGGGGTGGACGGTCTGTCTTGGCACCGGATGATCAATGGGAGCGAGAACCCTTCGGGCTCCTGTAGACTCTTCCACGCTGCACAGCAGATGCCGCCTTAGCTCAGTCGGTCAGAGCACTTCACTCGTAATGAAGGGGTCTGGGGTTCGAATCCCCAAGGC
Organism: Nonomuraea insulae; assembly: GCF_042656245.1. Classification (NCBI taxonomy): domain Bacteria; kingdom Bacillati; phylum Actinomycetota; class Actinomycetes; order Streptosporangiales; family Streptosporangiaceae; genus Nonomuraea; species Nonomuraea insulae. The sequence continues at coordinate 272,305 of NZ_JBHSPA010000006.1, read as the reverse complement.
GGCTCCAGGTCAGAAGCCCTCCGTGAGATCGCGGAGGGCTTCTGCGTGTCTATTGCGCCTGTTCTCGTTGGGCGTCATGGCGCGACGAGGGGTCGCCCTGGCATCCGCTGGCATCCGGCGCACTCGCCGATGCCCCACCTGCGAGGACAACGGTCCGATGAAGGCCGGCGGTGGTTGCGGATTGTGGGCAATGGCGGTGATTCGGTGGTAGTCAAGGTACGGCACTATTACTGGTGTGAGAGTCGGATTGCTTGGGCCGTTCGAAGTCCGGAACAGCGATGGGGCCGTGGTCGAGGTTCCTGGGATTCGGCTGCGCGCACTGCTGGCCGCACTCGCCCTGGAACCTGGCCGGATCGTCACGCGTGCGAGGCTGGTGGACTGGATCTGGGGGGAACAGCCGCCCGCGGACGAAGTGAATGCCTTGCAGGCGCTGGTGTCCAGGCTGCGCAGGGTGTTGCCGGACGGTGTGATCGAGGCGGATTCCGGCGGGTACCGGCTTGCCGCGGCTCCTGATGACGTGGACGTGGCCCGGTTCGAGCAACTGGTCGGTCAGGCCCGTGCCGCCGAGCCCGCCGAGCGGGCGGATCTGCTGCGGTCGGCCCTGGCCTTGTGGCGCGGTACGGCCATGGCGGACATCGCCATGCGGGACAGCAACACGTTCGACGCCGCGGTCGCGCGTCTGGACGAACTCCACGTTGCCGCGCTCGGGGATCGGGTGGATGCGGATATTCGCCTCGGCCGTGGCTCGGAGCTGGTCTCCGAACTGACCGAGCTGGTTGCCGCGTACCCGCTGCGAGAGGGGTTCGTGGCGGCCCTGATGAGAGCGCTCGCCGAGGCGGGGCGTGGGAATGAGGCGTTGACCGTCTACCAGCGGACGCGCGAGCGGCTCGCTGAGGAGCTGGGCGCCGATCCATCGGACGAGCTCTCCGCGCTGCACACGGCGTTGCTGCGGGGCGAGCTGGGCGAGCGGGCGGAGAACCGCAGGACGAACCTGCGCGCCGAGCTGACGAGTTTCGTCGGCGAGGACGATGACATCTCCGCGGTCGCCGCTCTGGCCATGAAGCACCGGCTGGTCACCTTGACGGGGGCGGGTGGCTCCGGCAAGACCAGGCTGGCCACGGAGACCGCGCGGACGATGCTCGCCGAGTTGCCGGATGGGGCGTGGCTGGTCGAGTTGGCCTCGGCGCGGGCGGGCGGTGAGCTGGCGCAGGCCGCCCTTACCGCGATCGGCCTGCGTGATCAGGCCTTGCTCGGTGGTCCGCGGGGTGGGGAACCGATGGATCGGCTCATCGCCGCGGTCCGGGAGCGCGCGATCTTGCTGGTCCTGGACAACTGCGAGCACATGATCGAGGCGACCGCGGCTTTCGCGGATCGGCTTCTGGGGGAGTGCCGGAGGCTGCGGATTCTGGCCACGAGCAGGGAACCGCTCGGTATCACTGGGGAGGTGTTGTGGCAGGTCGAGCCACTCGCGCTGCCCGCGAACGAAGCGGAGCCCGCCGAGGTCGGGTCCTCGCCCGCGGTGCGACTGCTGCGGGATCGCGCGGGTTTGGTGCGCAAGGACATCGGCTCCGACGCGTACACGCTGTCGGCCATGGCGCGGATCTGCCGGGCGCTCGACGGGATGCCGCTGGCGATCGAACTGGCCGCGGCACGGTTGCGCACCATGTCCGTCGATCAGCTGGCACGTCGGCTCGATGACCGATTCCGGCTGTTGACCAGCGGCAGCCGTACGGCGCTTCCCCGGCACAAGACGCTGCGCGCGGTCGTGGACTGGAGCTGGGATCTGTTGACCGAGGCCGAGCGCGGCGTGCTGCGCCGGTTCTCGGTGTTCTCCGGCGGGGCGAGCCTGGAAGCGGCCGAACGGGTGTGCGGGGACGGGGACGGGGCATTTGACGGGGACGGGGCGTTCGACGGCGAGCAGGTGCTCGACGTGCTGACCGCGTTGATCGAGAAATCGCTGCTGCTCGCCGACGGCGAGGGCACGCCGCGCTACCGGATGCTCAACACCATCAGGGAGTACGCGGCGCACCGGCTCGCCGAAGCCGGGGAAACCGAGTCGGCGCGCCGGGCGCACCTTGCCTACTTCACCGAGCTGGCCGAGACGGCCGATCCGCACCTGCGCCGGGCCGAGCAGATGGAGTGGCTGTCCACGCTCGAGGCCGAGCGCGACAACATCAACACGGCCCTGCGCGGGGCGATCGCCGAGGAATGGGCCCAGGAGGCGATGGACCTGGTCGCGGCCGCGGGCTGGTACTGGTTCCTCAGCGGGCACAGGGCCGAGGGCACCGAGTTGAGCATCGCGGCGGCCTCGCTGCCCGGTGAGGTGTCCGATGAGGCGCGGGCGATGGCGTACACCGTCGTGACCATTTTCGTGACCTCCGGGCCCGGCCGTGATCAGTATCAGGCGGAGAAGTGGATCACCGAGGCGCACCGGTTCATCCAGCGCAGCGGGTATCGCAACCCGCTGCTCGGATTCGTCGCGCCGCTGGAGCGGATGTTGCGGGAGCCGACGGAGTTCCTGTCCGCCTTCGAGCCGCTCATGGTCGATGACGATCCATGGGTGCGCGCGCAGGCCAGGCTCACTCATGGCCGCTTGCGGCTCACGCACGGTCGCGACGAGAGCGCCGCGGACAGCGACCTCGAAATCGCCCTCGCCGAGTTCCGCACGCTGGGCGACCGCTGGGGGATCTCGTTGGCGCTGACCTACCTCGCCGATCGGCTCGCCACGCGCGGCGAGTTCGCACGCGCGTGTGAGCACTGCGAAGAGGCGGTCGCGGCGCTGAGCGAGGTAGGCGGGGCCGAGGACGTGGTCGGCCTGCGGGCGCGGCAGGCTCAGCTGTACTGGCTGCTCGGCGATGAGCGATCCAGCACGTCCTCCATGGCCGAGGCGCAGCGGTGCGCGGGCGGGATCGCCTGGCCGGACGCGCTTGCCGACCTGGCGCTTTCCAAGGCGCAACTGGCGCGCTGGCGGGGCGAGCCGGACAAGGCGTACGAGCACCTGGCCACGGTGCGGAAATTGCTGGACGGCGCGGAGGAAAGCGGCTCGTTCCGCATCCAGACCGAAGACCTGTACGGCTACCTCGCCGAGGATCTCGACGAGGCCCGCGCGCATCGGAGCGAGGCGCTCCGTGCGGCTGTGGAGATGGCGTATCCACCGCTGATCGCCGAGGCGTTGATCGGGATCGCGGATCTCGCGCTGCGCCAGGGACAGGACGAGCAGGCCGCGCGATTGCTCGCGGCAAGCGACGAGGTTCGCGGTACGCCGGATCGTTCGCACCCGGATGTTTCCAGGATCGCCGCGGACACGCTGAATCGCCTCGGCGAAACCGGGTTCGCCGAGGCGACCCTTGCTGGACAGCGCCAGGACTTCCGTGAGCTGGCCGAGGTCACGCTCGCACCGTGAACGTACAGGCACGATGTCCTGAACAAATTGGTGGATCACGAATGCGGCGCCGTCCTACCGTGAATCATGGAACTTCACCGCGGGCTCTTCGGTCCTGCGCCGCAAAGAGTGGGTCGGCTGGTCTTTCTCAACGGGACGCCGAGCGCCGGGAAGACGACCGCGGCCAGGGCTTTGCAGGAGGAATTGGCTGAGCCGTTCTTTCACCTGTCGCTCGACGAATTACGCGGTGGTTATCCACGCCAGTTCTGGCGGCAGGACAGCGACGGCGTGTTGTTCCGCCGGGTGCTCGATGGTTACCTGCGTATGCTGCGCGGTTTCACGCCGCTCGGGCATGACGTGATCTCGGAGGCGGTGATCACGCCTGAGATGCGTTGGTGGAGTCGCCGATAACCTTCGACCGGCTGCGGGCGCGTGTGTCAGGGCAGGTCTGAGCGGCACATTCCCCCTGATACCGGTCGGCCCGGAATTGGCGTACGTTGAAGCCGACCGTGATCTCCATCGTTGTCAAAGGGGTTTGTCATGTCCGTGACCGGACATCTTCGCAGGGGCCTGGCGGTGGTGTTAGCCGTCGTCCTGGCCATGACCGTGGCGACGCAGGCCGGGGCCGGGACGACGGCGGCCGCGCCCAAGCGGCCGAACATCATTTTCTTCCTCGTCGATGACATGTCGGCCGACCTGCTCCCGTACATGGACACGGTGAGCGGTCTGGCGCACGACGGCACGACGTTCGGCAGTTATTACGTGTCCAACTCGCTCTGCTGTCCGTCGCGGGCCTCGATGTTCACCGGGCAGTTCCCGCACAACACGGGTGTCGCCACGAACAAGAACTCCGACGGGGGTGGTTATGCGGCGTTCGAGCGGCACGAAGGCCGTACGTACGCCGCCTCCCTGGAGGCGGCCGGCTATCGGACTGGTTACCTGGGCAAATACATCAACGAATATCCCGTCGGCGCGGACTACAAGGTGCCGGTCGGCTGGGATGAGTGGCATGTGGCGGCCGGGGGCGGATACAACGAGTTCAAGTATCAGCTGACCGGCTACATCAAGGAGGAGACGGCCGGGGAGAAGCCGCTCGACCCCTCCGGCGGCACGTACCTGGTGGACGAGCTGGGGAATCGGGCGGTCGGTTTCATCGAGCGGTCCAGGGAGCACGCGCCGGGTGAGCCGTTCTTCCTGCAGGTTTCGCCGTTCGCGCCGCATTCCAGAGTTCCTTTCACGGCGGGGGAGAAGGAGCCGCGATTTCCGCCCGCGCGTCGTGACCGGCCCAAGGACCGGTTCCCCGCCGGGGAGTTCCCGCACGGCGACTGCGGCGGTCCCGACTGTCTCGACATCGACGTGACGACCACGCCCGCCTTCAACGAGGACACCGCCGACAAGCCGTCCTGGGTACGGCGCCAGCCCCTCGGCGCCCCGCTCGTCAAGGAACTGCGCCAGGACTTCCGGGACCGGATTCGCATGGTGCAGTCCGTGGACGACATGGTGGAGCGGGTGCTGGGCGCGCTGACGGCCGAGGAGCGTCGCGAGACCTATGTGGTCTTCACCAGCGACAACGGGTTCCACCTGGGGCAGCATCGGCTCGTGCGCGGCAAGTCCACCGCCTACGACCATGACGTACGGGTGCCGCTGCTGGTCAAGCGGCCGGCGGCCGGGCGGCACGGCGACCTGACGACCGACGCCATCGCGCAGAACGTGGACCTCTACGCGACCTTCCTCGACATGGCCGGCGCCGCGCCGGACGACCGCGACGGGCGCAGCCTGCTGCCGCTCATCCAGGGGCACAAGGTCAAGGACTGGCGGCAGGCGGCGCTGATCGAGCACACCACGCCGAATCCGGCCGCGCCCGGCGAGCCGGACCCCGACGGCGAGGAGCTCCAGGCGGGCATGCCCAGCTATGCCGCCGTGCGGACCGCCGGCGACCTGTACGTGGAGTACGACGGGGTGACGACGCCCGAGTACTACGACACGGTCGCCGATCCGCGCCAGGAGTCGAACGACCCGGGCAACGCCAGGACGGGCGAGCTCGGCACGATGCTGGATCGGCTGAGGGGGTGCGGGCAGCCCGGGGCGGTGGACTGCTGGACAGCGGCCTCATGACACAAACAGCCCCGGTGACACAAAGCCTGGTGACACAAAGGCACCGGTGGCATAGAGCCTGGTGGCGTAGAAGTCTCGTGACATAAACACGTGGCATCAGGAGGGTGATCCGGGAACACTGGCCCCTCATGACGACAGTGAGACCTGCCACGCAGGAGGACGTGGCCGTTCTGGCGCGATTGAACGGTTTCGTCCATGGCCCGCACGTCGAGGGGCGGCCGGACTTCTTCCAGCCGCCCTCCGACAAGGAGAAACTCGCCTCCCTCTTCCATGATTTCCTGGCGGGCGAGGACGCACTGGCCTTCATCGCGGAGGCGGAGGCCGAGGAGGCGGAGGCCCGGCCGGTCGGCTATGTCACGGCCACGATCCACCACAATCCCGGCAGTGTGCTCACCCGGCCACGGAGTTTCGCGTTCGTCGAGCACATCGCGGTGGACCCGGAGCACGCCCGGGAGGGGATCGGCGCGGCCCTGGTCGAGGCGGTGCGCGCGGCGGGCAAGGACGCGGGATGCACGACCGTGCTCACCGACGTGTGGGACTTCAACAAGACGGCCCTGGCCTTCTTCGACGGGCTGGGCTTCGTACCGATGCACCATTGGCTGGAGCGATCGTTGTGAGCAGGACCTTCGCGGGACGCGAGGAGCTGGCCGGGCTGGTACGCGAGGCCTTCGGGGCGGATCGCCGGCTCGACCGGGTGGATCGGCTCAGAGGGGGCAGCAGCAAGGGGGTCTATCGGCTGACCTTCGAGCGCGGCCCGAGCGTCGTCCTCTATGTCTGGGCCGCGGATGAGAACTTCTGGGACCACCGGCCCGACGAGGGGTTGCACATGTTCCAGGCCGCTCACGCGCGGCTGAACGACATCGGCGTGCGGGTCCCGAAGGTGTACCACGTCGACGGCAGCGCGAGGCACTATCCGGGCGAGGTCGCGTTCGTCGAGGACGTGCGCGGCGGGACGCTGGAGGAGCGGCTCGGCAAGGGCACCGAGGGGCTGGACCGGCTGGCGAGCCACCTCAGGACCATGGCGGGGTGCCGGGATCGAGGGCTGGGGAGGGTGGCGCTGGTCGAGGCCGGGCAAGGACTCCAGGAGACGTGTCCTGAGCGGGTGCTGAGCTGGGCGTTGAAGGATCTCGCCGAGGCGGCCACGCGGGTCGAGACGATCGGCAGGGCGCGCGCCGAGTTCGAGGAGTGTCTGCAAAAAATGGCCGCGGCCATCGAGGCGCGTCCCGATCACGGGCTGATCCATGGGGAGTTGGGGCCCGACCACGTGCTGATGGACGAGGACGGCGAGCCCGTGCTCATCGACATCGAGGGCGCGATGTTCTTCGACGTCGAGTGGGAGCACGTCTTCCTGCGCATCCGCTTCCACGAGCACTACGAACGGCTGCGCTCCGATGACCTGGACGAGCGCAGGATGCGGTTCTACCGGCTCGCCCAGCATCTGTCGCTGGTGGCGGGGCCGTTGCGGCTGCTGGATGGCGATTTCCCTGACCGGGAGTTCATGATGGGGATCGCCAGGCAGCACGAGGAGGAGGCGCTCGCCTTTCTGCGCGGGTAAGGGGGCCCTTGCGTGCCTGCCTCAAATCGATTAGGAAGGTTTCCTATCTATTTAGGGAGTTGAGGGCCAGGTGCGCACACTCTTAGCGATCCTCCTCCTGCTGGTCGCCGGATGCGGGCAGCAGGAGGAGCCGCCGGTGAACGCCGAGGACGTCATGTTCGTGCAGATGATGGTGCAGCACCACCGGCAGGGCATCGAGATCGCCAAGGTGGGCGCGGCCAAGGCCGCCAATCCCGACCTCAAGACGCTGACCGCGGCCATCGTGAGCACGCAGCAGAGCGAGGTCGAGATGATGCTGCGCTGGCTGCACTCCTGGGACCAGCCGCTCACGCCCGCGACGGGCGCCCACGACCACCACGGCGGCATGCCGGAGACCGACGCCAAGCAGGTCCAGGCGCTGAAGCGGTCCAAGAACTTCGAGTACGACCTGTGCAACCTCCTGATCGCCCACCAGGACGACGCCGTTCAGATGGCGGCCTCGGAGGTGGCGAGCGGCGCCAACCCGGCGGTGCAGCAGTGGGCGGCCCAGGTGGAGGCCTCCAGAAGGGGCCAGATCGACACGATGATGAACCTGATCAAGAAGTAACGCCCGCACACAGCCGACGGCGAAATCATGGACGCCCAGGGCATTAAGTGATTAGATCACTTGATATGTCCGAGGTAACGCGGCCCACGTTGTCCGACGCTCTGACCGAGCGCATGCTGGAGCTCATCCGTGCAGGAGGGCACCGGCCCGGCGACAGGCTGCCCTCGACCAGGGAGCTCTCCCAGCGCTTCGCCGTCACCACCCCGACACTGCGCGAGGCGCTACGCAGACTCGAGGCCACCGGGGCCATCGAGATGCGCCACGGCTCCGGCATCTACGTCGGTGCCGACATCGAGCGGCTGGTCCTGCCCAACCCGAATATGCGCGAGATCCACGCCGCCCAGCTCCTGGAGCTGCTCGGCGCGCGGGTCGTGATCGAGCCGCCGCTGGCCGCCATGGCCGCGGAGCACGCCGACCGCGAGGAGCTGGCGGCGCTCAAGCGGGTGCTCGACGAGGCGGGCAGGCATCTGCGCGGCGAGGACGCCGAGCTGCACGACGCGAACATGACCTTCCACCGGGCGACCGCGCGGATGGCGGGCAACAGCGTGCTGCACGAGGTCGTCGACTCGCTGCTCACGGTCCACGGGCCTGAGCAGCGCGAGATCCTGCAGATCTTCGACGACCGGCGCCGCGACTACGACGAGCACCTGGCGATCCTGGGGGCCATCGAAGCAGGCGACGCGGCGCAGGCCGAGTCGCGTATGCGGGCCCACCTGGTCGACGTGAAGACGGTTATAGAGAACAGGTTGCAATCCCCCCGATGAGAACCAAGGAGGCCGGCCCATGTTCCGGTCACGTGTGGCCACGCTCGGCGTGGCGGCGCTCGTCCTGACCGCCTGCGGCGGCAACGGCGCAGGCGCGCCGCAGAAGAAGACCGAGCTGACGCTGTACAACGACAAGGGCGCGTGGTCGAAGTACTTCGACGAGATGGGCGCCCTGTCCAAGCAGCAGATCGGCCTGGGCATGAAACCGACCGGATACACGGACTCGGCGCAGTACCAGGCGTTCATCAAGGCGTCGTTCCGCACGAACGTCAAGCCCGACCTGTTCACCTGGCAGACCGGGGGGATGCTGGAGGAGGTCGTCAAGCAGAAGCAGGTGGCCGACACCACGGCCATCTGGCAGGAGGCGATCAAGGCCGGTGACCTTTCGCAGGACCTCCTGCCGTACTACACGGTCGCCGGCAAGCAGTACTGCGTGCCGATGAACGTGGCGTACTGGGGGATGTTCTTCAACAAGAAGATCTTCGACAAGTACGGTCTCAAGGCCCCGGAGACCTGGGACGACCTCGTCAAGACGGCGGAAACCCTGAAGAAGAACGGTGTGAAGGCCTTCTACCACACCAGCGTGTTGTTCTCGTTCGTCTGGTTCGAGCAGCTCATGGCCGGCACCGACCCCGACCTGTACGACCGCCTGTCCACCGGCAAGGCCAAGTACACCGATCCGGGTGTGGTCCAGGTGATGGAGAAGTGGAAGCAGCTCATCGACGCCGGATATTTCATTAATCCGGGCGACAAAACCGACCCTGGTGACGTGCTCAAGAACGGCAAGGCCGCGATGGTCTCGTTCGGGACCTTCTTCAACACCAGCATGACCACGCGGGACATGAAGGCGGGCACCGACTACGACTTCTTCGTCATCCCCAACGTCAACCCGGCGCTGCCCAAGACGTCGATGATCTTCGAGAGCGGGCCGCTGTGCTCGCTCACCAAGGCGGCCGACCCCGACGCCAGCACGAAGTACCTCAAGTGGTGGACCACCTCGCAGGCTCAGGAGAAGTGGGCGACGAGCCGGGGCGACGTGAGCGCCAACCCGAAGGTGACGATCGACGACAAGGCGCTCGGCACGATCACCAAGGACGCGGGCGCCGGCAAGTACCGCCTGGTCAACCGCTACTTCGAGGCCACACCGCCGCCGATCCTGACCGCCGCGCTCGACGGGTTCAGCAAGTTCGTCACCGAGCCGGGGACGTACAAGGAGGTGCTGGAGACGATCCAGAAGGCCGCGGATGAGTACTGGAGTACGCATCAGTGAGCCGCAGCGCACCTATGTTCGGCAGGTTCAGATACGGATACGTGGCGCCGGCGGCTCTGCTGGTCGCGGGACTGCTCTATGCGCCGTTCCTGTGGACGGCGTACCTGAGCCTGACCCGCTACGACGGCCTGGAGCCGCCCGCGTTCACCGGGCTGGCCAACTTCGCCAAGGTGTTCGATGACGAGGCCCTGCTCACCTCGACCCGCAACACGCTGATCTGGGTGATCGGCACCATGGTGCTGCCGGTCGGGCTCGGCCTGCTGGTCGCGGTGTTGTCCTACGACATCAGGGGCGGCGCGTGGTTCCGGGTGCCGTTCATGTTGCCGTACGCGCTGAGCGGCGCCGGCCTGGCCATGGTGTGGAGCCCGGTCCTGTCCCATGGCGGCATCGCCAACCTGCTGCTCGGCGTGGACACCGCGTTCCTTCAGGAGGCCCCCGCCAACACCTTCGCGATGCTCGCGGTCTGGACGTGGCAGCAACTCGGCGTGAACACGTTGTTGTTCGTGGTCGGGTTGCAGTCCATCCCCAAGGAGCCGATCGAGGCGGCCCGGATCGACGGGGCCTCTGGATGGCGGTTGTTCCGGCACGTGATCTGGCCGCTCATGCGGCCGCTGACGGCGGTCGTGGTGGGGCTCGCGCTGGTGGCCAGTCTGAAGACGTTCGACATCGTGTGGGTGCTGACGCAGGGCGGGCCGGGGCGCAACTCGGAGACGCTGGCGGTGACCATGTACAAGGAGACGTTCGTGGCCAGCGACTACGGCTACGGCTCGGCGGTGGCGGTGATGCTGACCGTGGTGACGGGGCTGGCGTCCTACCTCTACCTGCGCAGGCAGGTGACGGCCACATGATCAGGCGGGCCGTGCTCATCGTGCTCGGGCTGGTCTGGCTCGGGCCCACGTACCTGCTGCTCGTCAACGCCTCGCGGCCGGCGAGCTCGTACGATCCGGGCCGCGCCTGGATCCCCTCCGGCGACTTCGCGCTGTTCGAGAACTTCGGCCGCGCCCTGGACGGCGCGAACCTCACGCAGAGCCTGGCCAGCACCGCGCTCTACAGCATCGTCTCGCCGCTGCTCGGCGTGCTGATCGGGGCGCTGGCGGGGTATGTGATCGTGGTGCTGCGGCTGCGCCACGGGTTCTGGTGGTTCCTGCTGCTCTTCGGCGGCACCGTGTTCCCCTCGCAGATGTTGCTCGTGCCGCTCTTCGTCGGCTACAGCGACGCCGGCCTGTACGACAGCCGCCTCGGCATGATCCTCATCTACACGGCGATCAACGTGCCGCTGGCCGCGTTCGTGCTGCGGAACTTCTACACCGGCGTGGCCTTCTCGATCTTCGAGGCCGCGCGGATGGACGGCGCCTCGACCTGGCGCATCTTCTGGCGCATCTACCTGCCGATCTCGTTCACCGCGTTGACGGCCGTGTTCATCCTGGAATTCACCTTCATCTGGAACGACCTCATCTTCGGCCTGACCCTGACTCAGACCGAGGACGTGCGGCCGGTGATGACCGCCATCGCGGGCCTGATGACCGACGTGTACGCCGGCACCCCGGTCCCCGTCGGCCTCGCCGCGGGCCTGGTGGTCTCGTTGCCGACCGTCGTGTTGTTCCTCGCCACCCAGCGCCTCTTCGCCAGAGGCCTGTCTCTAGGGAGTGTTCAATGACCAGCCGGTTGCTCCAGCGCAGCCTGGGGAGCCCCGACTACGACGGGATCAGGCAGGAGCTGCGCGACGGCACCTCGACGCCCGTGATCAGCGAGCGCGGGCTGGAGGTACGGGTCGCGGTGCTGCCGCTGTTCACCCACGACGGCCGCCAGGCGGTCAGGGTGTCCAGCACGGTGCCCCTGACGCACGTGCTGGTGGGGGCGGACAGCGCCTCGGGCAGCGACGTGACGTTGCTGGTGCCCGAGGTGGACGCGCCGCGCGTGCTGACCCTGGAGTGCCGCGACGACGCGGGCGTGGTCGGTAGCGCGCAGGTCACGGTGACCCCGCAGCGCAAGTGGAGCGTGTTCGTGGTGCACCACTCGCACCTGGACATCGGCTACACCGACCCGCAGGGCACGGTGCTGCGCCACCACCTCGACTACCTCGACTCGGCGCTGCGGCTGGCCGAGGAGACCGCGTCCTGGCCTGACGACGCCAGGTTCCGGTGGACGGTCGAGTCGTCGATGCCGGCGCTGAAGTGGCTGGAGGCGCGGCCGAAGGAGATGGTGGACTCCTTCGCCGCGCTGGCCAGGGCGGGGCTGATCGAGGTGACGGCGCTGCCGTTCCAGCTCCACACCGAGGCGTGCTCGACCGAGGAGCTGCGCCGGCAACTGCGCTTCACCGCCCAGCTCGAACGGGACTACGGCTTCGCGACCAGATCGGCCATGCACACCGACGTGCCGGGGGCGGTCGTGGGGCTGGTGGACGCGCTCAGCGCGGCGGGCGTGCGTTACCTGGCCGCGGCGCACAACTGGGCCGGGCGCTCTGTGCCGTATCTGCATGGCGGTGACAAGCTGACCAGGCCGTTCCGGTGGCGGGCGCCGAGCGGGAACGAGATCATCGTGTGGTTCACCGACACGCCGCACGGGATGGCGTACATGGAGGGGAACACGGTCGGGCTGACCGACTCCTACGAGCTGGCCGACGACCTGCTGCCGCGGTACCTGTCGGCGCTGGCCACGCGGGGGTATCCGTACGGGCCGGGGACGTTCGGGTGGCAGGGGCCCGACGCGCCGAAGGAGCCGTACGAGCTGGATGTGCTGCACCTGCGGGTGCAGGGGGCGCACGCCGACAACGCGGGGCCCTCGATCGTGCCCGCGACGATCGCGCGGCGGTGGAACGAGCAGTGGGCCTATCCGCGGTTGCGGTCGGCGGTGAACAGCGACTTCTTCGAGCACGTCGAGGAGCGTTACCACGACCGGCTGGCCGTGCACGAGGGTGACTGGACGGACTGGTGGGCCGACGGGCTCGGGTCAGGTGCGCGCCCCCTCGGGTACGTCCGCCGGGCGCAGTCCGCCCTGCGGGTCGCCGAGACGTTGCACACGCTGGCGGGCGTGGACGCCACCGAGCAGATCGACGCGGCCTACGACAAGGTCGCCCTGTTCAACGAGCACACCTGGGGCGCGGCCAACCCGTGGGAGGACGCCGAGGAGGCGGGCGACTCGGGCGGGCTGCAGTGGACGCGGAAGTCGTCCGGCGCGTACTCCGCCCAGGACGACGCGGCCGACCTGCTGCACGCCGCGACGCGCAGGTTCGCCGCGGCGCTGTCCGAGGCGGGCACCGAGGGCGGGGCGCTGGCGTCGTTCGCGGTCTTCAACCCCGGCACCTGGACCAGGACCGACCTCGTGCGCGCGTTCCTGCCCAGGGACGTGGTGGGCGTGGAGGTGCCGATCGCGCTGGTGGATTCGCGTACCGGGGAGAGGCTGGCGCATCACGAGGAGTTCGTGGACCCGGTGGACTGGCCGACGCGTCCGATCGGACGGCACATTCACGCCGTCGTGCCGGAAATTTCGGGATTCGGGTATGCGCGGATCGATGTGGTCCCGGGCGAGAGCCAGGCGCCCGAGCCGGTCAAGCTCGATCCGAGCGGAGTGATCGAGAACGAGTTCTACCGCGTGACGTACGACGTGGGCGAGGGCTACATCAGCTCGATCTTCGACAAACGCGCGGACCGCGAGCTGGTCAACGGCGAAGCGGCGGCCGGCTTCGGCCAGTACGTCTACGACCAGTACGCCACCGCCCCACATTTCAACCATTTGTCGGGACACGTCGGCGCGCAGGACCGCACACTCCTCGGCGACCGCGCCATCGGCAGGCACGCCGTCATCACCGAGGTCACCCGCACGGCCGTGGGCGAGAAACTGGTCGTGGAGCTGAGCGGCAAGGGCGTCGACTGGATCCGCACCACGATCGAGCTGCACCGCGGCGTGCCCCGGCTGGACCTGACCTACCAGCTCGCCAAGCAGGGCACCCCCTCCAAGGAGGCGGTATTCCTGGCCTTCCCGTTCGCCGCGGGCAAGGCCGCCGCCTGGGAGCTGACCGGCGGCGTCGGAGGCCCCGACGTGCCGAGGGTGCCGGGCTCGGCCGAGTACATGCTCCCGATCCGGCACTGGATCGCCTTCGAGGACCCCGAGCTGACCATCGCCTGGGCCACGCTGGAGGCGCCGCTGGTGCAGCTCGGCACCATCCACATGCCGTACGCGCCGTTCCCGCCCACGCTCGACCAGGAGGACGGCACGGTCTACTCGTGGGCGCTCAACAACATCTGGGACACCAACTTCCCCTCGCAGCAGCAGGGCGAGACCACCTTCCGCTACGCGGTCACCTCTGAAGCGGGGGCTCAGGGCCGCAGGCTCGGCGCTGCGGCGGCCTCGGGGCTCACCGAGCCGTTCGTCGGCGCGCTGATCACCGACAGCCCGGACGTCTCGGAGACGTACGTGAGCGTCGATCACCCCGACGTGCTGGTCACCTCCCTGGGCTGGGACGGCGTGCGACTGCAGTCGCTGGCCGCCGAGCCGGTCGAGGTGAAGGTGGCGATGCCGGGACACGAGACGGTCGAGGTACGGCTGCCCGCCTGCGGCGTGGCCGTCGTCAGGGGGACGCGCCAGTGAAGATCGTCGACATCAGGGCCACGACGGTCGCCGTCCCCCTGGAGGCGCCGCTGCGGCACAGCAACGGCGCCCACTGGGGCCGGTTCGTCCGCACGATCGTCGAGGTCGAGGCCGACAACGGGCTGGTCGGGCTGGGGGAGATGGGCGGCGGGGGCGAGAGCGCGGAAGCGGCCTTCCGCGCGCTCATGCCCTATCTCAAAGATCACGATCCCTTTCAGCTCGAAGCGCTGCGCTTCAAGATCGCCAACCCGACGGCCTCGCTCTACAACAACCGCACGCAACTCCTGGCCGCCATCGAGTTCGCCTGCGTCGACCTCATCGGCCAGCACCTCGGGGTGCCCGCTCATGACCTGCTCGGCGGGCGGATCAGGGACGAGGTGCCGTTCGCGTCCTACCTGTTCTTCCGGTACGCCGCCGACGGCCACCCCGAGATCCGCACCCCCGGGCAACTCGTCGAGCACACCGCCAGGCTCAAGGAGCAGCACGGGTTCACCGTGCACAAGCTCAAGGGCGGGGTCTTCCCGCCGGACTACGAGCTGGAGTGCTACCGCGCGCTGGCCGAGGCGTTCCCGGGCGACCGGCTCAGGTACGACCCGAACGCCGTCTTGTCGGTGGCCGAGGGACTGCGCTTCGGCCGGGCCATCGAGGGGCTGAACAACGACTACCTGGAGGACCCCGTCTGGGGGCTCGAAGGGCTCAGGATCATCCGCGAGCAGGTGGCGGTGCCGCTGGCCACCAACACCGTCGTGGTCAACTTCGAGCAGCTCGCCTCGAACGTCCTGCGCAGGGGCGCCGATGTGGTGCTGCTGGACACGACGTTCTGGGGCGGCATCAGGTCGTGCGTGAAGGCGGCGGGGGTGTGCGAGACCTTCCAGCTCGGGGTGGCCGTGCACTCGTCGGGTGAGCTGGGCATCCAGCTCGCGACCATGCTGCACCTGGGCGCGGTGCTGCCGAACCTCACCTACTCGGCCGACGCCCACTACCACCAGCTCAGGGACGACGTGATCGAGGGCGGCAAGATGGCGTACTCGGAGGGCGCCATCGCCGTGCCGTCGGGGCCGGGGCTGGGGGTGCGGCTGGATCCTGAGCGGGTGGCCCGCTACGCCGAGCTCTATCGGGAGCTGGGTGGCTACCCCTATGACCGTGATCCGGGGCGGCCCGGTTGGTACGCGACGGTCCCCAATGAGCGCTTCGCGGATCCCTACCTAGAATAATGCGGGGATATGTCTGAAGAGTCCAAGCCCGCCGCCCCCGCCGACAACCTCGTCACCACCTCCCACACCCTCCCGTCCGGCCAGTCGTACACCGCCACCACCGGCACCATGGTGCTGCGCGAAGAGGTGATCACCGACGGCAGGTTCGAGGGTCTGCGGCCCAAGGCCGAGGTGTTCGTCACCGCGTACACGCTGGACGGGGCCGAGCCGTTGAGCAGGCCGGTGACGTTCGCCTTCAACGGCGGGCCCGGGTCGTCCAGCGTGTGGCTGCACCTGGGCGTGCTGGGGCCGCGCCGGGTGGTCATGGGGGACGCGGGGGCGCTTCTGCCGCCCCCGTACGGGCTGGCCGACAACGAGGAGAGCCTGCTCAAGGTGAGCGACCTGGTCTTCATCGACCCGGTCTCCACCGGCTTCTCGCGGGCGGCAGAAGGGGAGAAGGCGGAGCCGTACCACGGGTTCACCGGCGACCTGGAGTCCGTCGGCGAGGTGATCAGGTTGTGGACCACCAGGAACGCGCGGTGGATGTCGCCGAAGTTCCTGGCAGGGGAGTCGTACGGGACCGTGCGGGCCGCCGGGCTGGCCGACCACCTGCAGTCGCGCTACGGCATGTACCTCAACGGCGTGATGCTGATCTCCTCGGTGCTCGACTACGCCACGGGCGAGTTCAACGACGGCCACGACCTGGCCTACGCCCTCTACCTGCCGACCTACGCGGCCATCGCGCACTACCACGGGCTGCACGGCGACCGGCCGCTGGCCGACGTGCTGCGCGAGGCCGAGGCGTACGCCGGCCGCGACTACCTGTGGGTGCTGGCCGGCGGCGACCGGCTCACCGCCGAGGAACGCTCGGCCGCGATCGCCAAGGTCGCCGCGCTGACCGGGCTGAGCGAGGACTACGTCGACCGGGTCAACCTGCGCATCGAGCACATCCGCTTCTTCACCGAGGTGCTGCGCTCGCGCCGCCAGACCGTCGGGCGGCTCGACGGCCGGTTCACCGGCTGGGACCCCGACTCCGGCCGCGAGCACTTCACCGCCGACCCCAGCATGGACGCGATCATGGGTCCCTACAGCGGGGTGCTCAACCACTACCTGCGTTCGGAGCTGGGCTACGCCAACGACCTGCCGTACGAGGTGCTCACCTCGCGCGTGCAGCCGTGGTCGTACAAGGAGTTCGAGAACGCGCACGTGCACGTGGCCTCCCGCCTGGCCTCCGCCATGCGGACCAACCCGCACCTGCGGGTGCACGTGGCCTGCGGCTACCACGACGGCGCCACCCCGTACTACGCCGCCGAGCACACCTTCGCCCACCTGCCCGTGCCCGCCGAGCTGGCCCGCAACATCGAGTTCCGGTACTACGAGTCCGGACACATGATGTACGTCCACGAGCCCAGCAGGCTCGCGCAGTCAGCGGACCTGGCCGCCTTCGTGCTCAGAGAGCAGCCGTGAGGCCCGGCTCAGACGTTGTCTGAGGTTGGCGCGCAGGGCGGCGAAACGGTCGGGGTTGTCGCGGATGACGGCGCGCTGGAGCTCGGCGTCGGCCGCGAACCAGGCGGCGACCAGGCCCGACGACCACTTGCACGCGGTGTCGGAGATCGCGGTCTGCTTCTCCTCCTCGGTGACGGCGGGCTTGTCGAGATCCCAGCGGCCGTCGGCGATGGCCGCCTCAGGATTCGGGTACGAGTGCCCGGCCTGGCCCATGCACGACTGCCAGCGCTTGATCGCCGCCGTCACCGACGGGTGCTTGGCGGCCTGCTCCAGCGTGAGCGAGTCCTGCAACGACAACCAGGGCCAGTCCGCCTTGCGCGCGCCCTTGTCCAGGGTGTGCGTCGCGCGGTCCAGGCAGCCGCGGTCGGCCGCCGTGCCGTACAGGCGGTGGCGGGTGCGCTTGGGCAGTTTGCCGGCCCAGGCGCCGGTCGTGTCGGGAGAGGGCGGCCTGGCCAGGTGGTAGCCGTGGCTCTTCGCCGCCTCCATGTCGGTGACGCCGTAGCGACGCGAGTTGCCGGGGTCCACCGCGGCGATCGCGGCCCGGTCCTCGGCGGGCGGGGCGATGGTGATGCCCTGCCTGCGCATGCAGCGTACGACGAGGTGGTTGTGGGCGTTGCCCAGGGAGGCCCGCTGCTCGGGAGTGGTCTTGTAGGCGTCGAACGGCAGCACCAGCTGCGACACCGAGGTGACGCCCCTGACGGGCGTCGGTGGCGCGGGCTCGTCAGCGCCGCAGGCCGCGGTGGTCGTCACCAGCAGCAAGGCGCCGGCGAGGAGACCGCGGCAGCCGGTTTCCGGCGGCCAAGCCCGGAAACCGGCACTCCCGTTAATGCTCAGTGGCACCAGATGTCGATCGCGCTGGCGCGGTTGTTACCGATGGCGTTGTTCGCCAGGAAACCGTCGTTCGAGTTGTGCGTGAACGTGCTGTGGGCGCCGGTGTAGCCCGGGTGCTGCCACAGGGTGGCGCTGCAGCCGACGCGGTTCCTGACGGAGCTGGTCTCGTTGTTCATGCTGTGCCAGGAATTGCTGAAGTCCCAGTTCAGCCAGTTGTTGTCCTCGAAATTCGAGTCGTCACTGGTGAAGTCCCGCCAGTGGTCGGCCTGACCGCGGTTGTAGTCGAAGCCGGCGTACAGGCAGACGCGACCGCCGTAGCAGGTCGAGCGGGGGCTGGCCGCCGCGGTGGCAGCGGGGGCGACCGCGGCGAACATCGCGACCGCGGCGACGAAGCCGGCGGCCTTTCTGGATAGCCTCACTGGTCTCTCCTCGATGGGTGAGTCATTTTCGACCTCGTAACCTAGCGTGCCGAATCGAATACGAGTCGTCATGACTCGCCGATCCCAAAGGCTCGGCGCCCATATGAGGGTCGCCTGCCTGGCCCGCCAGGACCCACTCGTATCAGGGAAAGGACCTGGGAATTCGCCGCATTGACGTAACGCTTGCCAGCTCGGGTGTGCGACCGGAGGAACCCGTGGGGTCCCCCAGACCTATTCGGGAAGCGCCGCTGGGTTTTGCGCGAGCAGGCCGCCGTCCACGCGGTGCTCGGCTCCCGTGATGAACGACGAGCGCGGACCCGCCAGGAACGCCACCAGTTCCGCCACCTCCTCCGGCCGGCCCACGCGGCCCAGCGGATGGGCGCGGCCCCACTGCGCCACCTGCTCCTCCTGCGACAGCTCGCCCCGCCACAGGTCCGCCGCCCAGCGCAACATGGGCGTGTCCACCGAGCCGGGGCAGACCACGTTCACCCGGATGCCGTCGGGCGCGTGGTCGAGCGCCATGGCCCTGGTCAGGCCGTTGAGCGCGGACTTGCTCGCGGTGTAGGCCGCCACCTGCGCCTGCGAGGAGAACGCCTGCACCGACGACATGACCACGATCGAGCCGCCCCCGCGGGCGCGCAGGCTGGGGATGGCGGCCTTGCAGGTCAGGAAGACGCCCTTGAGGTTGATGTCGAGCACCTCGTCCCAGACGTCCTCCGGGGTGTTCTCCACGGTGCCGTAGCGCTGCACGCCCGCGCAGGTGACCACGATGTCGAGCCCGCCGTACCTGGCCACGGCCAGGTCCACCAGATCGCGCATGTCGCCGGCCCTGCGTACGTCGGCGATCCTGCCGGTGACGTGCTCGCTGTCCAGTTCGGCGTCCTTGTCGGCCCCGCAGAACACCACGGACGCCCCGCCGTCGGCCAGCCGGTCCACCACGGCCCGCCCGATGCCCATCGAGCCGCCCGTGACCAGCGCGACCTTCCCGTCGAACTCACTCATGCGATGACCTCCGCACCGAACTTCAGCACCTTCGTCTCATGGGGCTCCAGCACCAGGGCCGTGCCGTTGGCCACGGCGCTGGCCAGGCCGTCGGTCGGCATGCTGGAGAACGGTTCGAGCCCGATCGTGTACGCCCGCCCCCACCAGGGGTAGCCGGTGGACGCGCCGAGCTCCTGCCACATCCACAGGTACGGCAGCACGGTCGCGTCCCACTCCACACGCAAACCGATATCCCCCGAAATTTCGTACCAACCCTCTGTGAAGCCGGTCATGTACACGATGTCGCTCGGCGCACCCCGCTCCGGCACCACGCTCAGATCGATCTCACCCCCACCGGCGGCCGGCACGACCGGCCACTCCCACGGCCCACCCGGGTGTACCCGCCGCGTCGGCGGGTTGATCGCGCTCTCGTGCGGGATCACGGTGACGCCCTCCGGCAGGCGGATCCTGGCTCCGGGGCGCAGGAACGGCAGGCCGTACACGATGTGCTGCCCCCACATGGCGTGCAGCCGCAGGTCCGCCTCGTTCGTGACCCGCGCCTCCACCTCCAGCGCCGCCGTCCCCTCCCGCAGCCTGAAGACCTTCTCGATCCGGTACGGCAGCCGCCGCGTCCGCACGCTCAGCCGTACCGCGACCTCCTCAGGGGAGTCGGCCAGCACCTCGCACTCCCACGGCAGCCCCGACACCTCGCCGTGCTGCGCCAGCCGCGCCCCCCGGTATTCACTGGGCGCGCCCCCGCTGGGGAAGATCTCCTGCCAGCCGCCCTCGTAGTGGTCGACGAACTGGGCGACGTCGTCGGCCGCGCCCTGGAGGTGCTCGCGCGGGTCGCGCAGGCCCTGCGGCGAGAGCCAGACGAAGTCGGTGTCGGTGGGCTTGTGCAGGAACTCCACCACGTCGCCCCCCTTGCCCGGCAGGACGGTCACGCGCAGGCGCTCGTTCTCCAGAGTGGCCGCCCGCAGCCCGTCGATCGTGCCGAGCCGCAGGCGGGCCGCCCAGTTGCGCCTCACCTGAATGTCACATCCAGGAACCGGGGACGGTAGATGGTGACGTCGCTGTAGTGGTCGGTGTTGACGAAGCTGTTGACGTTGTACGACACCACGAGCCCGTTCCCCGACACGTCGGGATGGGCGTGGGCGTTGTAGGTGAAGATGTTCCCGCTGGTCTCGGGGGTGGTGTAGACGTGCTGCTTGCCGGTGAAGGGCCCGGCGGGCGAGCACGAGGAGTAGGCCACGATGTTCGGGTTGAGTGCCTCGGACGTGTCATGCGTGATCAGGACATATCCCGATCCGACCTTGCTCACGCTGTACTCGTTCGCCACGCCGCTCATCATCCGCGCCGAGTCGGCCTCGTTCGCCGACCACGTGCCGTCGGCCTTCAGGTACTCCCACCGGCCGAGCAGGCTCTGCCCCGCGACCCTGGCGACGTGCATGTACTTGGGCGAGCCGAGATCCTCGACCCCGTACACGTAGGTGTAGCCCCCGTCCTTGAGCGTCGCGGAGGCCCACGCCACCCCGTGCCCCGACGGCAGGTCGTGCACGCTGATCGGCCGTTCGAGCCGCCCGGGCGCGAACCTGGCCACCACGTTCCTGTGCCACTTCCAGTCCCAGGTCCCCGTGCCGAAGCGCTCGTACTCCTGGTAGGTGACCTCCACGGTCCCGCCGGCCAGCGTCGCGTCGCCGGCCCAGTACCAGTGCTTGTCGTCGCGCGGCGGCATCACGGCCGTCGGCTTCGCCTCGGTGCCGTCGTGAATCGTGGACAGGCGCCCGTTCCGCTCGACGGCGAAGGAGTTGTTCAGGAAGACCGTCGTCCCGCCCTCCTCGACCACGGGCGGCCGGGTCCCGTCGGGGTTGACCCGTCCGAGGAAGGTGTCGGAGAACACCCACAACTCGCGCCCGCTGGGCAGTTTGAGCGAGTAGGTGCCGTCGGCGCCCGTCCAGTCGTCCAGGCGGCTGTTGTCGTTGCCGTAGTTGGTGAACAGGCTGGTCAGCCGGGCATCGGTGACGGCGCTGCTGACGGTCGGGGCGCAGGCGGCCGCCAGGGCGGAGGCGGGTTGCGGCACGGCTGTGAAGCCGAGCAACGCGATGGCCAGGGGGGCGAGGGCGGAGCGAAATCGCGTCATCACTTGTCCTAGGGAGGGGTCCCTACAGTTCTAGTCATTAGATCACTTACTGTCTAGAGTCTGCGTGAGTGCGCGGAAATCCGAATGACCGGAGGAAGCGCGGGCGGTTACCCTGCCGGGATGGGCCACGTTGAAGTAGGACATCTGACGTACGTGCTGCCCGACGGGCGGCCCCTGCTCAACGACGTGTCCTTCAGGATCGGCGAGGGTGTGAAGGGGGCGCTCGTCGGGCCCAACGGCGCGGGCAAGACCACGCTCATGCGCCTCATCGCCGGCGATCTGCAGCCGGTCGAGGGCAGTGTGGCGAGCTCCGGCGGGCTGGGCGTGATGCGGCAGTTCATCGGCAGCGTGCGCGACGGGAGCAACGTGCGCGACCTGCTGCTGGGCGTCGCGCCGCCGGCCGTGCGCAAGGCCGCCCAGCGGCTCGACGAGGCCGAGTTGGTGATGATGGAGCGCGACGACGAGAAGGCGCAGATGCGCTACGCGCAGGCCATCAGCGACTACACCGACGCCGGCGGTTACGAGATCGAGGTGCTCTGGGACACCTGTACGGTCGCCGCCCTCAGCATCCCCTTCGAAAAGCTGAAATATCGGGACGTGTCAACGCTGTCGGGCGGTGAGCAGAAGCGCCTGGTCCTGGAGGCGCTGCTCCGTGGCCCCGACCAGACACTGCTGCTCGACGAGCCCGACAACTACCTCGACGTCCCCGGCAAGGAGTGGCTGGAGCAGCAGCTCAGGGAGACGCCCAAGACCGTGCTGCTGGTCAGCCACGACCGCCAGCTCCTGGCGAACGCCGCCAACCGCATCATCACCGTCGAGTCCGGAAATATCTGGATCCATGGCGGCGGCTTCACCACCTACGCCGAGGCCCGCAAGGCCCGCAACGAGCGCCTCGACGAGCTGCGCCGGCGCTGGGACGAGGAGCACGCCAAGCTCAAGGCCCTGGTCAACATGCTCAAGAACAAGGCCAGGTACAACGACGGCATGGCCCCCGCCTACCACGCGGCCCAGACGCGGCTGCGCAAGTTCGAGGAGGCGGGGCCGCCCGAGGTGGCGCCGAGCGACCAGAACATCAAGATGCGCCTGCGCGGCGGCCGCACCGGCAAACGCGCGGTCATCTGCGAGGAGCTGGAGCTGACCGGCCTCATGCGCCCGTTCGGCCTGGAGGTCTGGTACGGCGAGCGCGTCGCCGTCCTCGGCTCCAACGGCTCGGGAAAGTCCCACTTCCTGCGCCTCCTGGCAGGCGAGCAGATCAACCACGAGGGCGTGGCCAGGCTGGGCGCCCGCGTGGTCGCCGGCCACTTCGCCCAGACCCACGCCCGGCCCGACCTGCTCGGCCGCACCCCGGTCGAGATCGTCATGGCCGAGCACGCCAGGCTCAAGAACGAGGCCATGAAGATCCTGGCCCGCTACGAGCTGGCCGGGATGATCGCCGAGCAGCGGTTCGACACGTTGTCGGGCGGTCAGCAGGCGCGCCTGCAGATCCTGCTGCTGGAGCTGTCAGGGGCCACGCTGCTGCTGCTCGACGAGCCGACCGACAACCTCGACCTGGCCAGCGCCGAGGCGTTGCAGGTGGGCCTGGAGGCCTTCGACGGCACGGTCATGGCGGTCACCCACGACCGCTGGTTCGCCGCCGACTTCGATCGCTACCTGGTCTTCGGCTCGGACGGCATGGTCTACGAATCCCCTGAGCCGGTATGGGACGAGGCCAGAGTCGTACGTCAGCGTTAAAGAGTTGGTAGGACTGGCGCGTGTCCCGCGCCAGCCCTCCACAGGCTCGGGTTATCACGGCAAAGTGATCCCGCGTAGCCGAACCGTCAGCCTCCTCGCACTCGGGGCGATCTGCCTCCCAATCTGCCTATCCGGGTGCGCGAGCGAGGAACAGCCAGTACAAGAGCTCAAGCCGCTCGCTCTCAAGGACCAGGTCTCGAATGTCGTCAAGTCCGCCGACGGGTACGCCGTCAACTGGGCGGGCGTGCTCAGCAACGCCAACCCGTGGCACTTCGGCGAGCACGTGGTGGCCACGATCGTCGGGCGCGACGCCAAGGGCGCCGAGGTGCTGAAGTTCGACCAGCCGCTCGACGCCGTGCCGCCGGGCGGGACGCTGCCCTTCACCGGCCAGGCCGCCGTCGCCGAGAAACCGGTCAAGGTGAGCATCCAGTACCGTCCGGCGCAGTGGCGGCCGGCGGCGCGCATCGCCTCGGCCTTCCAGGCGTTCCCGATCTCACGGGTTCAGACAATGCGCCAGAAAGACG
This sequence comes from Nonomuraea insulae, assembly GCF_042656245.1. Lineage (NCBI taxonomy): Bacteria > Bacillati > Actinomycetota > Actinomycetes > Streptosporangiales > Streptosporangiaceae > Nonomuraea > Nonomuraea insulae. Next base: position 248,721 of record NZ_JBHSPA010000006.1, on the reverse strand, counting down.
GCTCATACCTCATTACCGGCTATGTCGGAAATCCTTATCAAATATCGGCGAGCAGCCTCGTCGTGAACGCGCTTCTGCGCGACAAGACCGGCAAACTTCTCGCCGGCGGCAGTACATTCGTGGACGACGTCAAAGCGGGCAGCCCACCGCGATTCATTCTCACGGTGGGCGGGTTGCCGGCGGGCGCCAAGGTGGCCAAGACTGAGATCAGCGCCAGGACCTGGGGATCCACCGGCCGTCCCTTCGAGGAGCTGGCGCTCGCCGGAGCCGTGCCGATCCACACCGTCAAGCCCACGACCGAGCCGTTCGCGGTGGACCGGAGCACGCAAGTCGTCTCCGAACATAAGCAGTAAAACTGAAATATCCGGACGAAATGCAGGCGCGGCGAGGGCAACACGCCCGACAAGCGATGCCATCGGCGTGGAACAGGTAGAACTACTAGTTACCGATCCATTACCTTCGGTCACATGAATGACCGCGTCCTGGTCGAAGCACTCCGCGCCCGTGACCCAGGAGCACTCGCCGCGCTCTATGACGCGTACGCGGAGAGCGTCTACCGCTACTGCTGGTCCCACCTCCTGAGCACCGACAGTGCCCAGGTGGCGCTCCGTGACACGCTGATCGCCGCCGAGGCGCACGCCGGGGCCCTGGCCGACCCCGGCCGGCTGCGAGCCTGGCTGTACGCGCTGGCCCGCGTCGAATGCCTGCGCCGCAGGGCCGCCGCACCGCCGGGCGCGGCCGAGGGGCTGGCCCAGGCGCCGCCACCGGACGACCCTGCCGACGCCGACCTGCGGGTCATGGCGTGGAACGCCGTGCAGAGCCTGCCCGTGACGTCGCGGGAGGTCCTGGAGCTCGTCCACCGGCACGCTCTGCCCTCCGCCGAGGTGGCCCAGGTGCTGGGCGCGCCTGCGCGCCAGGTGGAGCAACTCCTGGAGGAGGCCCGCGAACATCTTCGCGACGCGATCACCGCCGAGGTCCTGGCCAGGAAGGGCCCGTACGACTGCCCGCGGCGCGCCCGCATCCTGGCCGGCTTCTCCGGCGAGCTGACCCCCGAGATGCGCGAGCACCTGGTCAGGCACCTGCCGCGGTGCGAGGTGTGCGCTCCGCACCGCACCCGCGAGGTGTCGGCCGCCAAGGTCTACGACCTGCTGCCCGCGCCCGGGCTGCCCGACGCCCTGCGCGTCAGGGTGTTGAGCTGCTTCGCCGACCCCGAGCTGCTGCCCTACCGCCGTTACGTCGCCAGGCGTACGGGCGTGCTGGGCGCCGCCGGGTTTCCCGTTCCCGACGGCAGACAGGTTCGGAAGTGGCCTCAGGCGGTGGCGGGCGCACTGGCGGCGATCGCGGCCGTGGTGGCGATAGCGGTGATCTTCGATCAGATCGGGAGGGAGAACGGAGGGGTGACAGGCGTCGCGACGGCCGCGTTCCCGGCGACGGGCGAGCCGCCCGGCATCCGGCTGCCCTGGCAGGGCGATCCCCAGGACGAGCCACTGGCCGTGGTGCCGATCCTCGACAGCACCGCCACGCAGCCCCTGGGGGTGACCGGGTCGCCGACGCCGTCTCCCCACATATCCTCTCTTGTCCCGACCGCCTGGGGCTCGCCCACCGCGGGCCCGACGCCCGGCCGGGGTCCCAGGCCCGAGCCGACGCCACCGTCGGGCGAGCAGCCCCCGGTCCAGCAGCCCCCGGTCCAGGAGCCGCCGACCGAGGCTCCGCCACCCAGCGAGAAGCCGGAGGAGCCGAAGCCGTCCGACCCCGGCACCCGTACCCCCTGCCCGACCCCGACGCCCACGCCGACCCCGACGCCCACCCAGACCCCCACTCCCACCGCCACCCCGACCGAGACGGCCACTCCCACGCCCACGGAGGAGCCCTCGGCGAGTCCGTCGGAGTCAACAAGCTGAGAGGTGACGATTACGTTACGTGAGCGAATTGCTGGGAACTGTGTGCATAGAGTAACCATCTGTTTCCAGGGGGACCTATGCGCGCATTTCGGGCCGGGCTCCTCGTGGGCTGCCTGCTCGTCGGCCTGTGCCCGCCGGTCGAGGCCGACCCGGCCCCCTCCTCGCGCGACGTCAAGAAGGCTCGCGAGGCCGTACGCGAGCGGTCGGGAGAGCTGAGCAGGACGACCGCGGAGCTGGCCACCGCGCGGTCGCGGCTCGACCAGCTCGCGGCCGAGGTGGAGCGGCTGGTGGAGGCGTACAACGGGGAGGTGGTCCGCCTCGGGCAGGCCGAGCGGGCCCACGCGCAGGCCAGGGTACGGCTGACGGCGGCCGAGGCCGAGGTCGAGCGGGCCCGGCAGGACGTGGCGCTGGTGGCGACCGAGAGCTACGCCGGGCTGGGGCTGACGAACCCGATCGTGGGCATGATGACCGATCGGGGCGGCGCGGACGGGTTCCTGCATCGGGCGAGCGTGCTGGAGCACCTGGGAGGCGAGCGGTCGGCGATCCTGGGGCGGATGCGCGACGCCCAGGAGGTGGCGACGATCCTGCGTACCCAGGCGGGCAACGCCTACGCGGCCCAGCAGGAAGCCGCGGAGCGCGCCCGCCAGGCCAGGCTCGCCGCCGAGGCCGCGGTGGCCGCGCAGCGGCGCGACACCGAGGAGCTGATGACCAGGGAGCAGACCCTGCGACGCAGGGTGGAAGCGGCCCGCGGCCACGCGAAGTCGCTGGCCAGGCAGCGGGAGGCGGCGCTGGTCGCCGGTGGGTCCGCCATGGGGGACCTGGCCGCGAACTGGGCGCTCACCCAGCTCGGCAAGCCGTACGTGTGGGCGGCCGACGGCCCGGAGACCTACGACTGCTCGGGGTTGTCGATGCGGGCCTGGGAGCGGGTCGGTGTGCGGCTCGACCACTGGACCGGCACCCAGTGGACCTCGGGCCCCCACGTCCCGCTGGACCAGCTACGCCGCGGCGACCTGCTCTTCTTCGCCCACGTCACCGGTGACCCCTCGACCATCCACCACGTCGGGATCTACGTCGGGCAGGACCAGATGGTGCACGCCCCGCAGACCGGCGACGTGGTGCGGGTCGCCTCGATCTGGCGCGGGGACCTGGTGGGCGCCACCAGGCCCCGCTAGAGGTGGATCAGTGGTGGCCCTCTTCCTTGGCCCGGCGGAACGAGCGCTCGATCTCGGCCTCGGCCTCGATGCGCCCCACCCAGTTGGCGCCCTCGACGGACTTGCCGGGCTCCAGGTCCTTGTAGACCTCGAAGAAGTGCTGGATCTCCAGCCGGTCGAACTCCGACACGTGGTGAATGTCCTGGATGTGATGCATCCTGGGGTCGGTGGACGGCACGCAGAGCACCTTGTCGTCCCCGCCCTTCTCGTCCGTCATCCGGAACATCCCCACCGCCCGGCACGTGATGTAACAACCCGGGAACGTCGGCTCCTGGAGCAACACCAGCGCGTCCAGCGGGTCGCCGTCCTCGCCCAGGGTGTGCTCGATGAAGCCGTAGTCGGCGGGGTACTGCGTGGAGGTGAACAGGAGCCGGTCAAGCCTGATCTTCCCGGTCTCATGGTCCACTTCGTACTTGTTCCGTTGTCCCTTGGGAATCTCAACGACAACGTCGAACTCCACCGCGGTTCCTCCGCTCAGGCCCCCGGGCACCCCCGGCTGGGCGTTAATGTCTCGTAGGCGAACACAGGACGAGAGGGCAGGCGACGTGGCGCGGCGCGACCGGTTGGTGATGCTGACCACTCTCGCCGTGCTCCAGGTCCTGACGATCGTCATCGGCGTTTACGCGATGACCACCGAATTCAGCCTGAGTGCGCTGACGAGCGGGTCTTCACCGACCAAGCCGACGGCGTCACCGGCGGAAGGGTCTCCCCCCGTCCCCGTGGTCACCTCCGGGCCAGTGCTGGCCCAGTTGTCGGTGAAGTCAGGAGACGGACCTCTCCCGACCAAGGGTACTTTGACGCGGCAGCTCACCAGCGCCCTGGGTGACAAAGCGCTGGGCAGCCGGGTGGGCGCGGTGGTCATCGACACGGTGACCGGCGAGCAACTTTTCGCCACCAATCCCGACATGAGCGTCACGCCCGCCTCGACCACCAAGATCGTCACCTGTGCCGCCGCCCTGACCTCCCTGGGCCCCGACACCCGCCTGTCCACCCGCGCCGTCCAGGGAGACAAGCCCGGCACGGTCGTCCTCGTCGGAGGCGGCGACCCGCTTCTCGCCGGCCCTTCTGCCCGGCAGTCGGACTACCCCAAGCAGGCCAGCCTGGCGACGCTCGCCTCCCGGACCGCCGCGAAGCTCAAAGCCCAAGGTGTACGCAAAATCACCCTTTCGTACGACAGTTCGCTCTTCACCGGCACCCCGAAGGCCCCCGGCTGGAAGCCGAACTACATCGTCCCCGACGGCGAGGTCGCCCCCGTCTACGCCCTCACCATGGACGAGGGCCGCCAGGACCCCCGTTTCAGAGCCCCCCGTGTCCCCAACCCCCCGCAGTACGCCGCCGCCGCCTTCGCCAAGCTCCTGACCAAGCAGGGGATAACGGTCGGCAGGTCGGTACGCGCGGCCGAGGCCCAGGCCGGCGCCCCCGAACTGGGCAGAGTCGACTCCGCCCCCCTCTACGCTCTCGTCGAACACACCCTCACCCGCAGCGACAACGACATGGCCGAGGCTCTGATGAGGCACGTCGCGATCAAGGAAGGCCAGCCGGCGTCGTTCGACGGCGGCGCCAAGGCCGTGCTCGCCGTGCTCCAGCGTCTCGGAGTCGCCCAGAACGTGGCGCTCTCGGACGGCAGCGGCCTGTCCATCCGCAACCGCATCAGCCCGAACGCCCTGGCCAAGACCCTCGCCATGTCCGGCTCCGCCAACCATCCCGCCCTGCACGCGATCGCCTCCGGCATGCCGATCGCGGGCTTCTCCGGCACGCTCGGCAACGGCAGACGGTTCACGGAGCGCGACGCCAAGGACCAGGTCGGCCTCGTACGCGCCAAGACCGGCACCCTCAACAACGTCAACACGCTGGCCGGGATGGCGACGACGAAGGACGGGCGGCTGGTCACGTTCGCGTTCATGGCGGACCAGGTGCCCAGCACCGCCGAGCCCGTGCTCGACCGTCTCGCCGCCATCGTCTCGCGTTCCTGACGACACTCCTTCGCGGCGCCGGGGAGAACCACGTACGGTGGACGTTATGCAGGTGATCGACTGGGATCTGGCCGTCACGACCGGCACGCGCCTGGTGCGCCCCGGTCCTCAGGTAAGCCGGGAGGAGGCCAGACAGGCCGTCACCGAGCTCCGCACCCTGTCACGTGAGGCCGAAGGCCACGTGCGGGAGTTCACCAAGATCCACACGGAGACCGCGCCACAGCCCGCGACCGTCGTCGACCGGCCCGGCTGGATCAAGGCCAACGTCGAGGGCTTCCGCGTGGTGCTCGAACCGCTGACACAACGCATGGGCAGCGGCGACAACCAGCCGCCGGCCATCGTCTCCGCGGTCGGCTCCCGCATCACGGGCGTCGAGGTCGGGGCCGTCCTGGCCTTCCTCGCCTCCCGCGTGCTCGGGCAATACGAGCTGTTCCTGCCCCCCGACCCCACCGGTCAGGAGGCCGCGGGCCGGCTCACGCTCGTCGCGCCCAACATCGTCCACGCCGAGCGCGAGATGAACGTCAACCCGCACGACTTCCGCCTGTGGGTCTGCCTCCACGAGGAGACGCACCGGGTGCAGTTCACCGGGGTGACGTGGTTGCGCGAATACGTGCGCTCGCAGATGACCGAGTTCCTGCTCGCCTCCGACCTCGACCTGCCCACCCTCCTCGAACGCCTCCGCAACGCCGCCGACACGGTCGCCGACGTGGTGCGGGGCGGCGAGGGCAGCCTCATCGACGCCATCCAGTCGCCGGCCCAGAAGGAGATCCTCGACCGCCTGACCGCCGTCATGACCCTCGTGGAAGGCCACGGAGACTACGTCATGGACGCGGTGGGCCCGTCCGTGGTCCCCTCGGTGGCCGACATCCGCGCCAAGTTCGCCCAACGCCGCGAGGGCGGCTCCCGCGTGGACCGCACGGTGCGACGGCTGCTGGGCATCGAGGTCAAGATGAAGCAGTACGCGGAGGGCTCGGCCTTCGTCCGCACGGTGGTGGGCCGGGTGGGCATGGACGGCTTCAACAAGATCTGGACCTCCCCGGAGACCCTCCCGACGATCCAGGAGATCGCCGACCCGGACTCCTGGATCAGCCGCGTCATCGGCACTCCTGCTCTGCCGGCCTGACCTCACTTCCATCTTTTACGCGCTGCCGTGGCCTGCCACCCGCCGCACTCCGGCTGAGGACCTTCCAGGAAACGCCCTCTGACCCTTCACCACTGTCCCGCCGCCACGGAGAGCCCTGTTGACCCTCACGCCGGCAGACCGCGGCCGGCGCGGGGGAGAATGGCACGCGTGGGTCCACATCCAGCCGTAGCCGACGTCCGCAGGGCAGTGCGGGAGGCGCTGGCCGACGTGCCGCACGACGCGCTGATCCTCGCGGCCTGCAGCGGCGGAGCCGATTCACTGGCGCTGGCCGCCGCCCTGGCCTTCGTGGCACCCCGCCTGCGCCTCCGCGCCGGCCTGCTGACCGTGGACCACCAGCTCCAGCCAGGCTCGGCCCAAAGAGCCCGCACGGTGGCGGAGACGGGCGGCGAAATGGGCCTCGCCCCGGCGGAGGTTCTCACCGTGGACGTGGGGACGGCGGGCGGTCCCGAGGCGGCGGCGAGGGAGGCCAGGTACGCGGCCCTGGCGGAGGCGGCGGACCGGCTGGAGGCGGAGGCCGTGCTGCTCGGCCACACCAGGGACGACCAGGCGGAGACGGTCCTCCTCGGCCTGGCGAGGGGGAGCGGCCCGCGCTCGCTCTCCGGCATGGCGGCCAGAGCCGGCCGCTATCGCCGCCCCCTCCTCCACCTCCCCAGAGACACCACCGTGGCGGCTTGCAGGGCCCAGGACCTGACCCCCTGGGACGACCCGCACAACGAGGACCCCCGCTACACCAGGGTCCGCGTCCGCAGGAAGGTGCTTCCCCTGCTGGAGGCGGAGCTCGGCCCGGGGGTGGCCGAGGCGCTCGCGAGGACCGCTGCGATGGCGAGGCAGGACGCGGACGCCCTCGATGCATGGGCGGAAACGGCGTACCAGGATTGCGCTCTTAGCGATATCGGCGGGTCGGTAAAGGTGGCGGTGGCCGAACTGGACAAGCTGCCCGACGCCGTCAGGCGGCGGGTGCTGCGGCGGGCGGCGATCGCCGCGGGGGTTCCGTCCGGCGCCCTGTCCGCGACCCACATACTGGCCGTGGACCGGCTGGTCACGCATTGGCGGGGGCAGAAGGCCGTGGACCTGCCCGGAGGTCTGTCCGCTGTCCGGCGATATGGCACCCTGATACTCGCTATCAGTCCTATCCCGTAAGGAACCACAGGTGGACGCTGCCGACATGGGCAATGACCTGGAAAAGGTCCTCATCCCCGAGGACGAGCTCCAGGCCAAGATCAAAGAGCTTGCCGGCCGGATAGACGAGGACTACGCGGGTAAAGACGTGCTGCTCGTGGGCGTGCTGAAGGGCGCGGTCATGGTGATGGCCGACCTGGCCAGGGCGTTGCACGTGCCGGTGCAGATGGACTGGATGGCGGTGTCGTCCTACGGCGCGGGCACCAGGTCCTCCGGCGTCGTACGCGTGATGAAAGACCTCGACACCGACATCTTGAACCGTCACGTGCTGATCGTCGAGGACATCATCGACTCCGGCCTGACGCTGCACTGGCTGCTGGAAAACCTGAAGTCGCGCAATCCGGCCTCCCTGGAGATCTGCACCGCGCTGCGGAAACCCGACGCGGTGAAGGTGCCGATCGAGGTCAAATACGTGGGCTTCGACATTCCCAGCGAGTTCGTGATCGGTTATGGGCTCGACTACGCGGAGCGATACCGGAACCTGCCGTTCATCGGCACGCTGGCTCCGCACGTTTATAAGTAGCCGGCCGGGAACATCGCGCAACGTGACGTACGTTGATAGGGCAAGACCGGTGTAGCGGGCGGGTCCCTCCGCGTGCTGTGCCGGTGTACCTTCAGACTCCGGGAGGGTGACCACGCGTCCCCTTCGGGTAGTCAGAAGTCGCGGTGTCGGATGCCGCGGCCCCGGGCCAGCCCGGGGTTCCAGGCCATGGTCAGGAAGGGACGGGCCCGCAAGGGGTTCCGCATCGGATGGATCTCAAGCGATTTACACGTGGGCCACTGCTGTGGATCCTGGGCATCGTCGTGCTGCTCCTCCTCGTCACTCAGCTTTGGAGTGGCGGCGGAAATTACAAGTCGGCCGACACGTCCTTGGTTCTGCAGCAGATTCGCGCCGGAAACGTCAGCAACGCCAAGATTGTCGACAAGGACAACCGGATCGAGGTGACGCTGGTCAACCCGGTTCCGGTCAAGGCCGGTGACACCCCGACGAAGCTGATCCAGTCAGACTGGGTGACCGGCTACGGCAGCAAGCTGACCGACGAGCTCCAGGCTCAGGTCGTCGCGGGCAAGACCAAGAGCTTCACCACCGAGGTCCCGCAGGAGAACATCCTGCTCAGCCTCCTGGTGAGCTTCCTGCCGATCGTCATCATCGTGCTGATCTTCCTGTTCATCATGAACCAGATGCAGGGTGGCGGCTCTCGTGTGATGAACTTCGGCAAGTCGAAGGCCAAGCTCATCACCAAGGACACCCCCAAGACCACTTTCGCCGACGTGGCAGGCGCGGACGAGGCCATCGAGGAGCTTCAGGAGATCAAGGATTTCCTGCAGGCCCCGGCCAAGTTCCAGGCGATCGGCGCCAAGATCCCCAAGGGCGTGCTGCTCTACGGCCCGCCCGGCACAGGTAAGACCCTGCTGGCCCGCGCGGTCGCCGGCGAGGCGGGTGTGCCGTTCTACTCGATCTCCGGTTCCGACTTCGTCGAGATGTTCGTCGGTGTCGGCGCCTCGCGTGTCCGCGACCTGTTCGAGCAGGCCAAGGCCAACGCCCCCGCGATCATCTTCATCGACGAGATCGACGCGGTCGGCCGCCATCGCGGCGCCGGCCTGGGCGGCGGTCACGACGAGCGCGAGCAGACGCTCAACCAGCTCCTCGTCGAGATGGACGGCTTCGACGTCAAGGGCGGCGTGATCCTCATCGCCGCGACCAACCGGCCCGACATCCTCGACCCGGCGCTGCTGCGTCCCGGCCGGTTCGACCGTCAGGTCACCGTCGACCGGCCCGACCTGGAGGGCCGCAAGGGCATCCTCAAGGTCCACGGCCGCGGCAAGCCGTTCGCGCCCGACGTCGACCTCGACGTCATCGCGCGCCGCACCCCCGGGTTCACTGGCGCCGACCTGGCCAACGTGATCAACGAGGCGGCCCTGCTCACCGCGCGGGCCGACCAGAAGCTGATCGCGATGGACACCCTTGAGGAAGCGATCGACCGTGTCATGGCAGGGCCCGAGCGCAAGACGCGGGTCATGTCCGACAAGGAGAAGAAGATGATCGCCTACCACGAGGGCGGTCACGCGCTGGTGGCGCACGCGCTACCCAACTCCGACCCGGTCCACAAGATCACGATCCTGTCCCGCGGCCGCGCCCTCGGTTACACGATGACGCTGCCGATGGAGGACAAGTTCCTGGCCACCAGGTCGGAGATGATGGACCAGCTCGCGATGTTGCTCGGCGGCCGCGCGGCGGAGGAGCTCGTCTTCCACGAGCCCACCACCGGCGCCTCCAACGACATCGAGAAGGCCACGGCCGTCGCCCGCCGCATGGTGGTCGAATACGGCATGAGCGAGCAGCTCGGCGCCCGTAAGTTCGGCACCGGGCAGGCGGAGGTCTTCCTGGGCCGCGAGATGGGCCACGAGCGCGACTACTCCGAGAAGATCGCCTCCTCGATCGACGAGGAAGTCCGCCGGATGATCGAGACGGCGCACGACCAGGCGTGGGACATCCTGGTCGAATACCGCGACGTGCTCGACAACCTGGTGCTGGAGCTCATGGAGAAGGAGACGCTCTCCCGCGACCAGGTGCTGCAGATCTTCGCCCCCGTGGTGGTCAAGGCGCACCGCCCGTCCTACGCGGGCTACGGCAAGCGACTCCCGTCCGACCGCCCGCCGATCCTGACGCCGAAGGAGCAGTCGGCCAACGGCTCGCTCACCACAGGTCATCAGGACGCCCTGCCCTCCGGGGACAGTGCGTGACACAGCACGACGTCGACCTGGGGCGGATCGAGAAGGCCGTTCGCGAGATCCTCTACGCCATCGGCGAGGATCCCGACCGTGACGGCCTGATCGAGACGCCCTCCCGGGTCGCCCGCGCGATGGCCGAGCAGTATTCGGGGCTCGGCCAAACGCCGGAACAGGTGCTCAACAAGGTCTTCGACGTCGATCACGACGAGATGGTGCTGGTTCGTGACATCGAGGTCTACTCGACCTGCGAGCACCACCTGGTCCCCTTCCACGGCCTGGCCCACGTGGGCTACATCCCCAACGAGAAGGGGCAGGTCACGGGCCTGTCGAAGCTGGCGCGCCTGGTGGACATGTATGCCCGCCGCCCCCAGGTGCAGGAGCGCATGACCTCCCAGATCGCCGACGCGATGATGAGCGTGCTGGACCCCCGCGGGGTCATCGTGGTCGTGGAGGCCGAGCACCTGTGCATGACGATGCGGGGCGTACGCAAGCCGGGCGCCAAGACGGTCACCTCGGCCGTCCGCGGCAGCTTCCGCACCAGCGACAGCACCCGATCCGAGGCTATGGCGCTCATCCTGGGCCGCTGAAGACCGAACGGGGTACCCACGATGTCAGCAGGTGTGGGGAAGCGCCTAGGCTTGGCCCATGACTAGCGTGCCCATCAACGTGCCGGGAGGTGCGGAGCGGTGCCTTGTCATGGGTGTGGTCAATGTGACTCCCGATTCGTTCTCCGACGGCGGCCAGTGGTTCGATGAGGCGGCCGCCATCCAGCATGGGCTTGACCTGGTCCAGGAGGGCGCCGACATCGTCGACGTGGGTGGCGAGTCCACCCGTCCGGGCGCGGCCAGGGTGTCGCTGGAGGAGGAGCTGGCCCGGGTCGTCCCGGTGATCAGCGCGCTGCGCGCCGAGGGGGTGGCGGTCAGCGTCGACACGATGCGGGCCGAGGTGGCCAAGGCCGCGGTCGAGGCGGGCGCGCAGCTCGTCAACGACGTGAGCGGCGGCCTGGCCGACCCCGAGATGCCGCGCGTGGTGGCCGCGACGGGGGTCACCTACGTCGTGATGCACTGGCGCGGCCACAGCCATGACATGGACACCCGAGCCGTCTACGCCGACGTGGTGACAGAGGTGCGCGAGGAGCTGAGCAAACGAGTGGATCTGGTGCTGGCCGAAGGCGTCACGGAGGAGCAGATCGTGCTCGACCCGGGCCTCGGCTTCGCCAAGAACGCCGGGCACAACTGGGCGGTGCTCGCGGGGATCCCGCAACTGGCCGAGCTGGGCTATCCGCTGCTCATCGGGGCCTCACGCAAACGTTTCCTGGGGCGGCTGCTGGCCGATCCCGACGGCACGCCCAGGCCGTTCAGCCGCAGCGACGACGCCACGCTGGCCGTGACCGCGCTCGCCGCGCAGGCCGGCGCGTGGTGCGTGCGTGTGCACGAGGTAGGTCCCAACGCCGATGCCGTGCGCGTGGCAGCCGCATGGAAGAGAGCCGGAGCAGGCACATGAGCGTCGACACCGCCGCGATCGAGACGGTCAACCAGGAGTTCTATACCGCGATCGAGAGCGCGGACCTGGACAAGATGACCGAGATCTGGGCCGAGGACTCCACCGATGACCAGGTGAGCTGCGTGCACCCGGGCTGGACCCTGCTGACGGGCCGCTCCGAGGTGTTGCGGTCGTGGGCCCTGATCATGGCCAACACGACCTACATCCAGTTCGTGCTGACCGACGTCAGCACGACCGTGCTGGGTGACGTGGCCGTCCTGACCTGTGTGGAGAACATCCTGACCGCGGGGGAGGAGGGTGAGGCCAGCTTCGCCGCGGGCAAGGTGGTGGCCAGCAACGTCTACATCCGTACCTCGCTGGGCTGGCGGCTGTGGATGCACCACGGCTCGCCGGTCCTTCAGGGGGACGACGACGAGGAGGAGGAAGGCGAGCTTGAGCGCTGATCGCATCGCTCTCAAGGGCCTGCGCGCCCGGGGGAGACATGGCGTGCTCGCGGCCGAGCGGGAGCTCGGGCAGGAGTTCGTGGTGGACGCGACGCTGTTCCTCGACACCGCGCCGGCGGCGGCCGGCGACGACCTGACCAAGACCGTCCACTACGGGGAGCTGGCGCAGGCGCTGGCCGAGGTGGTGGAGGGCGAGCCGGTCGAGCTGATCGAGACGCTGGCGCAGCGTCTGGCCGACGTGTGTCTGGCCAGCGAGCTGGTGCACAAGGTAGAGGTGAGTGTGCACAAACCGGCGGCGCCGATCCCGCTGCCGTTCGATGATGTGATCGTGACGATCGAGCGGAGCCGCGTATGAAGGTCGTGCTCTCTCTCGGCAGCAACCTGGGACACCGGTTCCAGACGCTGCAGGGTGCCGTGGACACGTTGTTCGACGCGCCTGGGCTGGACTTCGTCAAGGCGTCCCCCGTCTACGAGACCGACCCTGTCGGCGGGCCCGAGGGGCAGCGCCCCTACCTCAACGCGATCGTGGTCGCCGAGACCACGCTGGAGCCGCGCACGTTGCTGGAGCGGGCGCAGGGCGTGGAGAACGCCTTCGGCCGCGAGCGCGCGGAGCGCTGGGGGCCGCGCACGCTCGACATCGACCTGATCGTGGTGGGCGAGACCGTCTGCGACGACCCCGACCTGACGCTGCCGCACCCGCGGGCCCACGAGCGCGAGTTCGTGCTCGTGCCCTGGTCGAAGGCCGATCCCCAGGGCGTGGTGCCCGGGCGCGGCCCGGTGGCGGAGCTGCTGGCGGGGCTGGCGGAGCAGGGCGTGCGCCTGCGTGACGACCTGAAGCTGCAGAGGCCCGATTGAAGCTCACCAAACCCGGCCACCTGGTCGGCATCGTCGTGGTCCTGGCGCTGATCACCTGGGCGGTGGTCAGGCGGTTCTACGGTGACATGCCCCTTGTGCCGTGGACCGCGATCCCCACGGTGCTGCTGCTGGCCATCGGCGAGGCCTACAGCGGCTGGGCGACCAAGGCCAGGATCGCCAGGAAGCCGGACACCAAGCCGGTGGAGCCGCTGGCGGTGGCCCGGCTGGCGGCGCTGGCGAAGGCGTCGGCGTACGCGGGGGCGGCGTTCGGCGGGATATTCGCCGGGTTCGCCCTCTACACGGTGCAGATCCTCGACCGGGAGACGCCGCGCGAGGAGTTCATCGTCGCGGCGGGCTCGTTCGTGTCCTGTGTGGTGCTGGTCTGCGCCGCTCTCTACCTGGAGCACGCCTGCCGGATCCCGAAGGAGCCGGAGGAGCAGAAACGCGACTAGTTGTGCTCGCCGAGCCCTTCGACGGCCGGTTTCGTGGCGGCGCTCAGGCGGTCGTACCACATCTCGCGCTGGAGCAGGCGTAGCGCGCGGCGCAGGACGTCACTCGGCCGCTCGCCTTCGCGCAGGGCGGTGCGGATGATCCGCTCGTCTTCTGCGTTGGCCCGGAAGGCGATGTCAGCCATGCTCCGAGCTTATGGACTTGCCGGCGTCCTTGTCCGCCGTTTGCCGGACCGGGGCGCGGCGGCGGCCGAAGAGGTAGATGACCGGAGTCGTGCAGATGAGGGGCCCGATGATGGCGATCGGGCGTTCGAGCCACCATTTCATGTCCGGCGGGATCTGGTCGCCCAGGGTGCCGAACAACCACCACGACAGGCCCAGCGAAATGGCCATCCCGGTGGTGTGGAACAGGAACAGCGGCAGCGCGTACCGGTTGATGAAGTCGTTGAGGCGCCGCCAGCGGGGGCGTTCCAGGACACGTTCCATGGACGGGCGCAACACCTCGACGACCCCGATCTGGAACAGCAGCAGCGCCACGATCACGAACGTGGGCGGCGCCATGTTGGACCACTTGTCGCCGGGCACCCCCACCATCGAGCCCGGGTAGATGCCCGAGTAGACCAGCCCGAACAGGGCGAACAGCCCGGTCCACAACACGGCGATGTCGTAGCGCCTGGGCAGCAGGACGATCCGGTCGTAGAAGAACCCGGCCTGGTGGGCCAGCCCCCAGACGATGATCATGTTGAGCCAGCCGGCCCACTCGAGCCCGTACCGGAAGCGCAGCACGTCCACCACCAGCGCCGCGCCGCCGAGCCAGATCAGGGTCAGCACGTCGTAGTGCTTGTGCAGCCAGAGCGCGACCGGCAGCAGCGCGATCAGCATCAGGTAGACGGCGAGGAACCACAGCGGGCTGAGCACCAGCAGCACCACCCGCCACATCCAGTCCACCCCGAACGTGTACGTCACCACCGCCCCGATGACGATCCACGCCCCGGACAGGAACAGCGCAGGCAAGGCCAGCCCGCGCAGGCGACGCCAGACGAACGAGTGGATGCCGGTGCCGCGCGCCTGGGCCCGGCGCCAGGACAGCAGGTGGACGTGGCCGCCGACGTAGAAGAAGAGCGGCAGCACCTGCAGCAGCCAGGTGAAGATCCACAACCCGGAGGTGAAGCCCAGCGGGTTGGTGGGCTCGGGGCCGTATGGCTTCCACTGCAGGATCGTGAACGCCCAGTGCCACAGCACCACGACGATCAGGCTCAGCGCCCGCAGCCAGTCGACGTATTTGTCGCGTTCAGGGGCCGTCACTTGTCGATGTCCCCCACCACGAAGAACATGGAGCCGAGGATGGCCACCATGTCGGCGACGAGATGCCCGGGCAACATCTCGCGCAGGACCTGGATGTTGCTGAAGGACGCCGAGCGCAGCTTGAGCCGCCACGGGGTCTTGTCTCCCTTGGAGACCAGGTAGTAGCCGTTGATGCCGAGCGGGTTCTCCGTCCACGCGTACGTGTGCCCCTCCGGCACCTTGAGCACCTTCGGCAACCGCTGGTTGATCGGCCCTGGAGGCAGCGAGCGCAGCCGTTCGACGCAGGCGTCGGCCAGGTCGAGCGAGACCTTGAGCTGTTCGAGCAGGACCTCGAACCGGGCGTGGCAGTCGCCGGCGCTGCGGGTGACGACCTTCACCGGCAGCTCCGGATAGGCCAGGTACGGCTCGTCGCGGCGCAGGTCGAAGTCCACCCCGGAGGCGCGGGCGATGGGACCGCTGGCGCCGTACTGCAGGATCTGCTCCCGCGTCAGCACCCCCACGCCCTTGGTGCGGGCGACGAAGATCTCGTTGTGCAGGATGAGGTTCTCGATGTCGGGCACGCGGCGCCGGGTCTCCGCGACGGTCTCGGACACCCGGTCGAGCCAGCCGAGCGGCAGGTCCTCCTTGAGCCCGCCGACCCGGTTGAACATGTAGTGCATGCGCCCGCCGGAGATCTCCTCCATGACGGCCTGGATGCGCTCGCGCTCGTTGAAGGCGTAGAACAGCGGCGTGATCGCGCCGAGCTCCAGCGGGTAGGACCCGAGGAACATCAGGTGGTTGAGCACCCGGTTGAGCTCGGCCAGCAGCGTGCGTGCCCACACGGCCCTGACCGGCGGCTCCATGCCCAGCAGGCGCTCCGCTGCGATCACCACGCCGAGCTCGTTCGCGAACCCCGACAGCCAGTCGTGCCGGTTGGCCAGCATGATGATCTGGCGGTAGTCGCGCACCTCGAACAACTTCTCCGCGCCCCGGTGCATGTAGCCGATGATCGGCTCGGCGCTGGCGATGCGCTCGCCGTCCAGCATCAGCCGGAGCCTGAGCACTCCGTGGGTCGAGGGATGTTGTGGCCCGATGTTGAGGATCATGTCCTCGGTGGCCAGCTCTTTCGCGCCCGCGCCGATTCCGACCACACGTTCCGTCATACGGCAATGCTGCCACCGCAGCCCCTGGTGATCCAGCGGTGGGGTTGGTCAAGAGATGGCATGCAAACGCATCCCGAAGCCGGACATGGGGAGGAATACCGGGAACGGGGGGAGAAAACACTATGAAGAGAGTTCTCTTTGATGTGGCGGCGTTGATCGCGCGGATCGCGACCGGCGTGATTTTCGCGGCCCACGGCTGGCAGAAGTGGCAGGGCGGGCTCGGCGCAACGACACAGGGTTTCAGGGAGATGGGGATCCCGATGCCCGGACTGGCCGCCGGGTACAGCACCGTCGTCGAGACCGTCGGCGGCATTTTGCTGATCCTCGGCCTGCTGGTGCGTCCTGTGGCGCTGCTGTTGCTGCTCGGCATGCTCGGCGCGATCGCGTTCGTGCACGGGGGCAACGGCGTGCTGACGGCGAACAACGGCTGGGAGTTGCCGGGCGCGCTGGGGGCGCTCTGCCTGCTGTTCCTGGCTCTGGGCGGCGGCCGGATCGGGCTGGACGGCATCTTCAACACGATGTTCCGCAGGCGTTCCGAACGGCGTGTGGCGGAGGAGGAACTGGCCGTCCACGCGCCGAACAGGACCACCGGCGGGCCGATCACACCCGCGGAGTCGACGACGGCCGCCGAGCCGCCGAACGTGCCCAGGCAGCCGGCCGCACCCGCTTCCGGGACCACCCCGCGCAACAAGCTGAACGACGAGGACATGCGCGACATCGACGCCCTGGTCTCCGACGAGCCGCCGCAACACCGCAAGCCGCCGAACCGCTGAGGAAAGTCAGCGGGAGACGAGGTCCCGCTGACCTGACCCCAGCGGAGGAGACGAGGTCCCGCTGACCGGCCCCTCAGCGGGAGACGAGGTCCCGCACGGCCTCGATCAGCCGGTCCACGTGCTCCTGCGTGCTGCCGATGCCGATCGAGGCCCGCACCGCCGAGGCGGTGTCGTCCTCACAGCCCCCATCGCGAGTGCCGAGCAGGTGCTGCACGAACGGATGCGCGCAGAACTTCCCGTCGCGGACCCCGATGCCGTACTCGCCGGACAACACCTCGGCCACCTCACGAGCCGAGTATCCGGCCACGGTGAACGACACGATCCCCACACGCGGGTGATCGTCTCCCCACAGCGACAGCTCGCGTACACCCTCGACCGAGGCCAGCCCGGCCCGCAGCCGCGCGATCAGCCGCTCCTCCTCGCGTACCAGCTCCGTCCAGCCGGTGGCGGTCAGGGCGTCGCAGGCGGCGGCCAGCGCGATGGCGCCCAGCACGTTGGGGGTGCCCGCCTCGTGCCGCGGCTCGGGGTCGTCGTGCCACTCCGTGCTCTCCCCGACCGCCCGTACGGCGCCGCCCCCCTTGAGGTACGGCTCCCCCTCGGCCAGCCAGTCCCGCCGCCCGATCAGCACGCCGGCCCCGAACGGCGCGTACAGCTTGTGCCCAGAGAAGGCCACGTAGTCCAGGTCGAGCGCCGTCAGGTTGACCCGCCGATGCGGTACGAGCTGCGCCGCGTCCACCAGGATTCTGGCCCCGTGCCGGTGCGCGATGTGGGCCAGGGCGGCGATGGGCCACAACTCGCCGGTGACGTTCGAGGCGGCGGTGACCACGAGCAGCTTCGGCCCGTCGATCCCGGCCAGCGCCTCGTCGGCGGCGCGCACGGCCTCGCCGGGGAAGGCGGGCGGCGCCAGCCGTACGGAGTGCTGCCAGGGCAGCAGGGAGGCGTGGTGCTCGGTGTCGAAGACGACGGCGGTGGTCCCGGCGGGCAGGCAGCCGGCCAGCAGGTTCGTGGCGTCCGTGGTGTTGCGGGTGAAGATCACGGCGTCGTCGGGACGGGCGCCGACGAAGGCCCTGATGGTGTGGCGGGCCTGCTCGTACCTGGCGGTGGTGAGCTGTGAGGCGTAGCCGGCGCCTCGGTGGACGCTGGAGTAGGCCGGGAGCGCGGCGGCGACGGCCGCGTTGACCGGCTCCAGACAGGGCGCGCTGGCGGCGTAGTCCAGGTTGGCGTACCCCACCAGCCTGCCCCCCTTGACCGGAACCTCCAGGTCGGCGCCGAGCACGGCGGGAATCGGCCTGCCCGTGGTGGCGGCGGCCGGGAGGGTCTCGGCGGTACGGGCGGAGTTGAAGATCGTCAGAGTGGACACGGCACGACTCCCCAGGGGTCATCGGACCCCTGGAAGCGACCACGGAGCCCGCGCTTGCCCACCACACCTCGTGGCGGACCAGGTCTTCACCCGGGGCACCCCGCCGCGGACGCGAGGGTTGCCGGCCAGCTAGCCGGGGCTTGTCGCTGGCACTCATGACCTACTCCAGGAACTATAACCGACACCCAGGCAGGAATCGCAAGCCCGCGAACTTATCCGGCCCGTGACTCGTTGCTACCGGAAACCCCGTCAGCCCCCCGAGTCATGGAGGTATGCCGATGTTGGACTGGGTGTCCGACCCGCAGATTTGGATCGGCTTCTTCACCCTGGTCGCCCTGGAGATCGTGCTGGGGATCGACAACATCATCTTCATCTCCATCCTGGCCGGGAAACTGCCCCCGGAACAGCGGGACCGGGCGCGTGTGCTCGGCCTCGGGGCGGCCCTGATCAGCAGGTTGCTCCTGTTGCTCGGCCTGTCGTGGGTGGTCCAGCTCACCGAGCCGCTGTTCGGGCTCTTCGGCCACGAGATATCGGGACGCGACGTGATCCTGCTGCTCGGGGGCCTGTTCCTGCTGGGCAAGAGCGTCACGGAGATCCACCACAGCATGGAGAGCGCGAGCGGCGAGGACGGCAAGAAGGCCGCCGCCGTCTCCTTCACCTCGGTGATCCTGCAGATCATGGTGCTGGACGTCGTGTTCTCGCTGGACTCCGTCATCACCGCCGTCGGCATGGTGGACCAGCTCGGCGTGATGATCGCGGCCGTCGTGGTGGCCGTGGTGGTGATGTTGTTCGCCTCCGGGCCGATCAGCCGGTTCGTGGACGCGCATCCGAGCATCAAGATGCTGGCGCTGTCGTTCCTGGTGCTGATCGGCGTGGTGCTCGTGGCGGAGGGCCTCGACCAGCACATCCCGAAGGGGTACATCTACTTCGCGATGGCGTTCTCGGTCGTCGTGGAGTTGCTCAACATCCGGATGCGCGGCAGGAACGCCAAGAAGGAGGTTCCCGCTCCTAAGATGGATTAGTGGGCTTTGATCCTTGGAATCCGGATTTCGTGGCGTACCCGTACCGGGCGTACGACGAGTTGAGACGCCAGGCGCCGGTCAGCTACTTCGAGCCGACCGGCCAGTGGCTCGTCGCGCGGCACGCCGACGTGAACGCGTTGCTCAGAGACCGCCGTCTGGGCCGCTCCTATCTGCACACGGCCACGCACGAGGAGTTCGGCAGGCCGGGGGAGCCGGAGTTCCAGGAGCCCTTCTGGCGGGTGATCAGGGCGGGCATGCTCGACGTGGAGCCGCCGGTGCACACCCGGCTGCGCCGGCTGGTCTCCAAGGCGTTCACGCCGCGCATGGTCGAGTCGCTGCGGCCCCGCGTCCGGGCCATCGCCGGGAGCCTGGTGGAGGCGTACGTGGACAAGGGCGGCGGTGATCTGATCGCCGAGGTGGCCGAGCCGCTGCCGGTGACCGTCATCGCCGAGATGCTCGGCATCCCCGACCAGGACCGCCACCTGCTGCGCCCCTGGTCGGCCGACATCTGCCTCATGTACGAGCTCAACCCGGCCCCCGACGCCCAGCACGCCGCGGTGCGCGCCGCCTCGGAGTTCGCCGGCTATCTCAGGGCCCTGGCCGCCGAGCGCCGCGCGAACCCCGGGGAAGACCTGATCAGCGCGCTCACCCAGATCGAGGAGCTGACCGAGGACGAGCTGGTCGGCACCTGCGTCCTGCTGCTCAACGCCGGCCACGAGGCCACCGTGAACGTGACGGGCAACGGCTGGTGGTCCCTGTTCAGGAACCCCGGCGAACTGGCCCGCCTGCGCGCCGACCGTTCCCTGCTGCCCACGGCCGTCGAGGAGCTGATGCGCTGGGACACGCCGCTGCAGATGTTCGAGCGCTGGGTGCTGGAGGACATCGAGGTGCATGGCGTGCGGATCCCGCGCGGCTCGGAGGTGGCGCTGCTGTTCGGCTCGGCCAACCGGGACGAGGCGGTGTTCGAGGACCCGGACCGGCTCGACGTGGGCCGCGCCGACAACCCGCACATCTCCTTCGGCGCCGGCATCCACTTCTGCCTGGGCGCGCCGCTGGCCCGCATCGAGCTCATGGAGTCGTTCGGCGCGCTGCTGGACCGGGCGGCCAAGCTGGAGCTGCGCCAGGAGCCGACGTGGAAGCCCGGCTACGTCATCCGCGGCCTGCGGGCCCTGGAACTCACCGCCGCTGACTGAGCCAGCCGAACCCGCCCAGACCCGACGCGTCGATCAGCTCGCCCTCCTCCGAGGCCCTCGTCAGCGCGCGCAGATAACCACGCGGATCGGAGTGCGCCAGCTCCAGGGGCGGCCGTGCCCCGGTGAGCCCCAGTTTGTGCAGCGCGTCACGCTGTGTGGACAAGGTTGTGGATATCGCACCGGACCTGATCCCGGCCGACGCGCACGAGTCGAGCGCGACGTGAGCGGTGATGTCGCAGGTCCCGTCGGGTACGGGGGCCACGACCGCGCCGTCGCGGTAACCGGTCAGCGTGCCGTGCAGCGGACGGTTATCCACAGGGTGTGCATAATCGATGGCGATCGCCCGGCCCGCGCTGAGGCGTACCAGGACCGAAGCCCAAGCCTGGTCGCGGGGCCGGCCGATCTCGGCGCGCGAGCCCACGCAGGGCAGCGGCCACCACCGCTCGAGCCAGGTGCGGTCGGCCGGGCGCAGCGGCCCGCCGAGGCGCTCCTCGCCGGTGTGCACGTTGACCATGATCATCCGTGGCCCGTCGGGTGTCTGCTCGACCACGTCGAGGGGCACGTTGTCCAGCCACTCGTTGGCGATGGCCAGCCCGGCGAAGTCGACGGGCAGGCTCCTGGACCAGCCGATCCGCTCGGGCAGGCCCTCCGGCCTGGGTGAGAGGTCCACGGCGGTGACGCGCAGCCGCTCGCGCAGCGCGGGCTCGGCGGTTTCGAGCACCTGGGTCACCAGCACGCCCTCGCCCGCTCCGATGTCGACCAGGTCGAGCACGTCGGGTTCGCCCAGTTCGGCGTCCACTTCCGCGAGCAGCGCCAGCACGGCTTCGGCGAAGGCCGCCGAGGCGCTGACCGAGGTGCGGAAGTGGCCTGACGGGCGTTCGCGGAGGTAGAAGCCCTCCTCGCCATACAGCGCGCGCTCCGTTGCGGCGCGCCAGGTGAGCCACATGTCTGGACTATCTCATGACTCGTACGCGATACGCACCGTCATCATATGACTACTCAACGTCCTCAGATTGCGCTAACGTTTACCCATTGTCATCGAGTGATTGCGTTACGCCAACCCCCAAGTGGCGAAGCCCTTCACTTCAGAGCAAGCACCCGCGGCCCAGGCCGCGAAACCGAGAGGAGCCCTCGTGCTGAAGAAGGTCCTGGTCGTCACCGGAGCCGTCGCCATGCTGTCGCTCGCCGCTCCGGCGCACGCCGACATCACCAATGGCGCTGGCGGCGTGGCCTCCGGCAACCAGCTTCACATCCCCGTGGCCATCCCGATCGACATCTGCGGCAACGCCGTTGCCGTCATCGGCGTCGCGGTGGCGGGCTGCAAGGGCGGCGCGAACGCCTACGTGCCCAGCCACCACTGACATAGCTAAAGAGTCCGGACCGGCGCAGGCCGGCCCGGACTCGGGTCCCGGCTGGTCACTCGGCGGATGACCAGTCGGCGCACCTCCAAGAGGTCACCGTGCGGGCGTCGCGTCTCAATCCAGGGACTCGGCGCCCGTTGCCATGCGATGAACCCCTCTCCTCATCTCTTTCGACAGGGGGTGCACGATTCGTATGCCCTTGTCGTTTTTGTCGTTAACTCAACGCGCGGCAAAACGCCGGTCACGCTCGCCACTCCAAGAGGCCGTTACCCTGGTCGGCAGTGCCATCACGTTCGACAGGGGTGAGACGTCATGGACGCAGGGGATCGGCCGGCCCGGCTGACTGTCGGCGTTCTCGGGGCGGGCAAGGTCGGCTCGGCTCTCGGTTCCGCGCTGGCGCAGGCCGGGCACCGGATCGTGGCCGCGAGCGGCGTGTCGGACAACTCGCATCGATGGGCCGCCGACCGGCTCGGGGTGACGCCGTCCAGGCCCGACGAAGTGGTCGCGGCGGCCCAGCTCATCCTGCTCACGGTGCCCGACGACGCGCTGCCCGACCTGGTCAACGGGCTGGCCTCCACCGGGGCCGACCTCCGGGGCAAGATGCTGGCGCACACCAGCGGGGCCTACGGGCTGTCGGTGCTCGACCCGGCGGCCGAGGCCGGGGCGCTGCCGCTCGCGTTGCACCCGGTGATGACGTTCACGGGCAGGGACGACGACCTCAACAAGCTCACCGGCATCTCCTACGGCGTCACCGCTCCCGAGATGCTGCGCCCCGTGGCCGAGGCGCTGGTGATCGAGATGGGCGGCGAGCCGGTGTGGATCGCCGACGCCGACCGCCCGCTCTACCACGCGGCCCTGGCCGGGGCCGCCAACCACATGGTCACGCTCATCGCGGAGTCGTCCGACCTGCTGCGCGGCATCGGCGTCGAACATCCTGGCCGCATGCTGGGCCCGCTGCTCGGCGCCGCGCTCGACAACGTGTTGCGGCTGGGCATCGCCGGTCTGACCGGCCCCGTCGTACGCGGTGACGCGGGAACGGTGCGCAAGCACGTGGACGCGCTGATCCTGGCGGCCCCCGAGGCGGCCGACGCCTACATCGCGCTGGCCCGGCTCACCGCTGACCGCGCTCTGGCCGCGGGATTGCTCAAACCGGAGGAGGCGGAGCGGCTCCTCGACGCGCTGGGGGGCAATATATGGACCTGACCGTCGCGTTCGGAGGGCAGTTATGGAGCTGATCGTCGCCAGGAACCGGGAAGACCTGGTCAAGGCGCGCCGTGCCGGGCCGGTGGCGCTGGTGCCGACCATGGGCGCGCTCCACGAGGGGCACAGGTCGCTGATCAGGCAGGCCCGGGTGCGCGCCGATCAGGTCGTGGTGAGCATCTTCGTCAACCCCCTGCAATTCGGGCCTAACGAGGATTTTTCACGCTATCCCCGTACATTTGAGGCCGATCTCGACGTGTGCCGGGCCGAGGGCGTGGACGTCGTGTTCCACCCGTCCGTCGAGGACATGTACGCCCCCGACCGCCAGATCGGCATCTCCTCCGGCGAGATGGGCCGGATCGTCGAAGGCGCCTTCAGGCCGGGCCACTTCGACGGCATGCTCACGGTCGTGCTCAAGCTGTTCAACCTGGTCCAGCCCGACCTGGCGGTGTTCGGCCAGAAGGACGCCCAGCAACTCTCCCTCATCAGCCGCATGGTCGCCGACCTCAACCTGCCGATCGAGGTCCTGGGCGCCCCGACCGTGCGCGAGCCCGACGGCCTGGCCCTGTCCAGCCGCAACCGCTACCTGTCGGAGGACGAGCGGCGGGTGGCGCTGTCGCTCTCGCGAGCCCTGCGGGCGGGCGCGGCCGAATTCGCCCCGGACGCGATCAGGCGGGCGGCGCGGGCGGTGCTCGACGAGGCCGGCTCCCGGCTCGACGTGGACTATCTCGCCCTGGTCGATCCGGCCACGTTCGCCGAAGTGAGCGAGGACCACCAGGGCGTGGCCGTGCTCGCGGTGGCCGCCAGGGTCGGCGCCACCCGGCTGATCGACAACGTCACCCTCACCTTGAATCCCGCCTGAGGCGGATTACCGTCGGAGCATGACGGACCAGGAGTTAAGGGCGGAACTGCTCCGGCGTCTGGAGATGGACCAGGCGATGCGCGATCCGGCCAAGGGCTTTCCCGGGGACAAACGGCTCGCGCGCCTGCAGAAGCTCGACGAGGGCAACACCGCCTGGCTCTACTCCGTCGTCGTCACCCGCGGCTGGCCGCTGATCTCCCAGGTCGGGGAGCGGGCGGCGCGCGCGGCCTGGCTCCTGGCGCAACACGCGACCTCACCCGCGGC
This sequence comes from Nonomuraea insulae, assembly GCF_042656245.1. NCBI lineage: Bacteria > Bacillati > Actinomycetota > Actinomycetes > Streptosporangiales > Streptosporangiaceae > Nonomuraea > Nonomuraea insulae. The sequence continues at coordinate 224,848 of NZ_JBHSPA010000006.1, read as the reverse complement.
GCAGCGCCTGTTCCACCAGGTGATGGGCGACGCCGTGGAGTCGGACGAGGCCTCGATGCGCGACTTCGCGTACCTGGAGGACCGCGTACGCGTGCGCTCCGGCCGCCCCCAGCTCTACGGCACCCAGTTCCACGACGGCGGCGACGGCCTTGAGCCCATGCCGATCGAGGACCCCCACCTGCTCGACGAGCGCCGCAGGGCCATGGGACTGGAGCCGTTCGCCGAGTACGAGGCCTTCATCAGGAAGACCGAATCCCTTTGAGCCCCCCGGGGCATGCTCACGCCACCCCAGGCGTTATCGTCATAGTGACGAAATCGCCTCATGTGAGGAGACCCCCAATGAGTGCACCGGCGATTCCCCTGCGTTTGAGCGCGCCCGCGCCCGGCTGGACCGTGGAGGCGGACGTGGTCGTCGTGGGCTCCGGCGTCGCGGGCCTGACCGTGGCCCTGCGTCACACCGAACTGGATCCGGCGGCCAAGGTCCTGGTCGTCACCAAGGACGTGCTGTCGTCGGGCTCCACCCGCTGGGCCCAGGGCGGCATCGCGGCCGTGCTCGACCCGCGTGACACCCCCGACGAGCACCTGAAGGACACCCTGGTCGCCGGGGTGGGGCTGTGCGACACCCGGGCGGTGCGCACGCTGGTCACGGAGGGCCCGGGCGCGCTGCGGCGGCTGATGGCGCGCGGCGCCCGCTTCGACCGCACCCCCGACGGGGAGCTCCAGCTCACCAGGGAGGGCGGCCACCGTCGCCGCCGGATCGTGCACGCGGGCGGCGACGCCACCGGCGCCGAGGTGCAGCGGGCGCTCGTCGAGGCGGTCCGCGCACTCGCCCGGCCCCAAGACTCGCGCGACCACCATGACGCCACACCGCCCGGCTCGATCGAGGTGATCGAGCACGCGCTGGTGCTCGACCTGCTCAAGGACGCCCAGGGCCGGGCCAGGGGCGTGACGCTGCACGTCATGGGCGAGGGCGCACGTGACGGGGTGGGCGCGGTGCACGCCAGGGCGGTGGTGCTGGCCACCGGCGGCATGGGCCAGGTGTACGCGGCCACCACCAACCCCGCCGTCTCCACCGGCGACGGTGTGGCCCTGGCGCTGCGGGCCGGGGCGGTGGTGCGCGACCTGGAGTTCGTGCAGTTCCACCCGACCGTGCTCTGGCTCGGCGAGGGGTCGACCGGGCAGCAGCCGTTGATCTCCGAGGCGGTCAGGGGTGAGGGCGCGTTCCTGACCGACCACGAGGGCAACCGGTTCATGACCGACGTGCACGAACTGGCCGACCTGGCGCCGCGCGACGTCGTGGCCAAGGCCATCATGCGCACGATGAGCGAGACGGGGCGCGACCACGTGTACCTGGACGGCCGCCACTTCGGCCGCGACACGTGGGAGTCGCGCTTCCCCACGATCTACGCGGTCTGCCGCGAACACGGCATCGACCCGGTCACCGAGCCGATCCCGGTCTCGCCGGCCGCCCACTACGCCAGCGGCGGGGTGCGTACGGATCTGCGCGGCCGTACCTCCATCGACGGCCTGTACGCCTGCGGCGAGGTCGCCTGCACCGGCGTGCACGGCGCGAACCGGCTGGCCTCCAACTCGCTGCTCGAAGGGCTCGTCTTCGCCGAGCGCATCGCCGAGGACATCCACGCGGCACACCCGTCGCCCGGCGAGCCGGTCCCCGGCGGAGCTCAGGAAGGACTGGTAGACCCTCGGGTGAGGTCCAGAATCCAGGCCCACATGAGCACCGGGGCGAGCGTGTTGCGCAGCCGCGAGTCCCTGGTCGCCACCGCCCGCGCGCTGCGCGACGCCCGCTGGACCCCGGTCGAGGTGGCGGCCTGCACCGAGGCCTGGGAGACCGCGAACCTGCTCACCGTCGCCACCGTGCTCACCGGCGCGGCGGCGGCCAGGCTGGAGACGCGGGGATCACACTGGCGCGAGGATCACGAGACCCGCGACGACGACGAATGGCTGGGCCACCTGGACGTGACCCTGACCGAGGAGGGGCTTCGTATGACGTACACACCTCATGGCGACGCGATGCCGTCGCGACTGGCGCAGGAGCTCACCGCCGCCGGGCTGGACCCGGCCGAGGTGGACGCGCTGATCGGGCGCGCGCTGGAGGAGGACCTGCAGGAGGCCGGCGACGTGACGAGCCTGGCCACCATCCCCGCGGGGCAGCGCTCGGTCGCCGACGTGGTGGCCCGCAAGGCCGGCGTGGTGGCCGGGCTGGCGGTGGCCGAGGCGGTGTTCGTGCGGCTCGGGGCGGCGCGGGCCGAGCGCAGGGCGAAGGACGGCGAGCGCGTGCGCGCGGGCGACGTGCTCATGAGCGTCGAGGGTCCGGTGCGGGCCCTGCTGACGGCCGAGCGCATCGCGCTCAACCTGCTCACGCACCTGTCCGGGGTGGCCACGCTGACCGGCCGCTGGGTCGAGGCGATCGACGGCACCGGTACGCGCGTGCGTGACAGCCGCAAGACGTTGCCGGGGTTGCGGGCGCTGGAGAAGTACGCGGTGCGCTGCGGCGGAGGGGTCAACCATCGGATGTCGCTGTCGGATGCCGCCCTGATCAAGGACAATCACGTGGTGGCCGCCGGGGGAGTGGCCGAGGCGTTCAGGGCGGTGCGGGAGCGTTACCCCGATCTGCCCATCGAGGTGGAGATCGACCGGCTCGACCAGCTCGACCCCGTCCTGGAGGAAGGCGCAGAGTTGATCTTGCTGGACAACTTCACGGTTGAGGACACGGCACATGCCGTACATGTCGTGAAAAATCGGGCGAAAAACAGGGTTGCGCTGGAGGCGAGCGGGGGATTGACCTTGGAATCGGCCCGTGAGGTGGCGGAAACTGGCGTTGACTACCTTGCGGTGGGAGCGCTAACGCACTCAGCGCCGGCCCTTGACATCGCACTTGATCTGCGGGGGTAATTGATGCTGCTCACGATCGACGTCGGCAATACTCACACGGTGCTTGGGCTGTTCGAGGGCGAGGACGTCATTGAGCACTGGCGGCTGGCCACCGACGCCCGCCGCACCGCCGACGAGATCGCGGTCGTTCTCCAGGGGTTGCTGACGCAGTCGCCATTGCTCAAGGGGGCCGACGTTGACGGCATCGCCATCTGCTCGACCGTGCCGAGCGTGCTCAACGAGATGCGCGAGATGTGCCGCCGCTACTACGGCGACGTGACAGCCGTGATCGTGGAGCCGGGCATCCGCACCGGGGTGCCCGTACGCATGGACAACCCCAAAGAGGTCGGCAGCGACCGCATCGTGAATTCCCTGGCCGCCATCGACCAGTACGGCGGTCCCTGCATCGTCGTCGACTTCGGCACCGCGACCTCGTTCGACGCGGTCTCCGCCAAGGGCGAATACGTCGGCGCGGTCACCGCGCCCGGCATCGAGATCTCGGTGGACGCGCTGGCCGCCGCCGGGGCGCAACTGCACAAGGTCGAGCTGGTCAGGCCGCGCTCGGTGATCGCCAAGAACACGGTCGAGGCGCTGCAGGCCGGGATCATCTACGGCTTCGCGGGCCAGGTGGACGGCATCGTCGAGCGCATGGCGGCCGAACTGGCCGACGACCCCGACGAGGTGACCGTGGTGGCCACCGGCGGGCACGCGGCGCTGGTGGTGGGCGAGTCGCGTTCGATCGACGTACACGAGCCGTGGCTGACCCTCATGGGGCTGCGCCTGATCTACCACAGGAACACCACCTGAACATGACGAACGGCCCCCCGGTCAGATCCGGGGGGCCGTTCATGTCTTTCGCGGTCACTCGCTCTCGGCGGTGTAGAGGTCCTCCCAGCGGCCGCATTTCGTGGGGTAGCTGCTGTGCAGGCCGATCTGGCACACCTTCACCCGGACGCTGGAGACGTCGTTCTCGCTGAAGGAGAACTTCTTGTAGCCGGGGAAGCCGCAGTACTTCTTGGAGTAGAGCGGGGACCAGTCGTCGTCGAAGTCGCTGGCCTCGAACTTCACGAACGCGCACTTGCCGCCCTCGTCGTAGCTGCGGTTGTCCAGGTCGTACAGGCGGCCTCTGACCGTGACCTCGTTGGACTCCCCGTCCTCATCCCAGTTGACGCCGATCCAGCCCTGGGACTTGGCGAGGTGATGCTTGGAGTAGACGGGTCCCCAGCCGGAGGAGTAGTCGTGGTTGTCCGAGGTGCTCGCGCTGGCGGCGGCAGGAACGGACAGAGCCAGGGCGGTCGTCGCGCCGGCGGCCAGGAGGCCAATGGCGATCTTCTTGAACATTTTCTCTCCTTGAGCTCCCTTGGACCGGTTCCCTACCGGTTCCCCCCCGAGCTCGTGAGATATTGATACGGCAGCGCTCTTGCAAAGGGTATGCAGAAGGCTGACGAACCCTTGCAGTTCGCCATATCCCCTACCCTTTGATGTTGTGAGCGACGAACTTCCCGAGCAGATGCGCATCCGGAGGGAGAAGCTCGACCGCCTTCGTCATGACGGCGTCGATCCTTACCCGGTGAATTTCCCACGCACGACGACCAACACCGAGGTCAGGGAGAAATACCAGGGCCTGGAGCCCGACACGGCCACCGGTGACACGGTCGCGGTCGCGGGGCGCGTCATGCTCAACCGCGTGGGCGGCAAGCTCTGCTTTGCCACACTCCGCGACGGCGGCGGCGACCTGCAGGTCATGATCTCGCTCGACAAGGTGGGCGAGGAGTCCCTGGCGAGCTGGAAGCGCGACGTCGACCTGGGCGACCACGTGGGCGTGATCGGCGAGGTCATCACCTCACGCAGGGGCGAGCTGTCCATCCTGGCCGAGAGCTGGCAGATCACCGCCAAGTGCCTGCGCCCGCTGCCGGAGAAGCACGTCGGCCTCACCGACCCTGAGGCGCGGGTGCGCCAGCGCTACGTCGACCTCATCGTCAACGACGAGGCCAGGACGATGGCGCGGGTCCGCAGCGCCACGGTGCGCGCGGTGCGCGACTTCTGGCACGAAGAGGGTTACCTAGAGGTAGAGACGCCGATGTTGCAGCCGATCCACGGCGGCGCGACGGCCAGGCCGTTCAAGACCCACATCAACGCCTACGACATGGACCTCTACCTCCGCATCGCGATCGAGCTCTACCTCAAGCGGCTCGTGGTCGGCGGCATCGAGAAGGTCTTCGAGATCAACCGCAACTTCCGCAACGAGGGCGCGGACTCCACGCACAACCCCGAGTTCACCATGGTCGAGGCCTACGGGACCTACCTCGACTACAACGGCATCGCCGACCTGACCCAGCGGATGTACCAGAAGGCCGTCCTGGCCGCCCTGGGCACCTCGGTGGTCGTCCACGAGGGCACGGAGATCGACCTCGGCATCCCCGAGTGGCCGCGCATCACCCTGCACGACGCGGTGTCGCGGGCCGTGGGCGAGGAGATCACCACCTCCACCACCCTGGAGGAGCTGCGCAAGCTGGCGGACCACCGTGAGATCCACTGGGACCCGAAGTGGGGCTCGGGCAAGCTCGTGCAGGAGTTGTTCGAGGAGCTCGTCGAGCACACGCTCGTCCAGCCCACGTTCGTCATGGACTACCCGCTGGAGACCTCGCCGCTGGCCCGCAACCACCGCGACAACCCGCTGCTGACGGAGAAGTGGGACCTGATCGGTTTCGGCACCGAGCTGGGCACCGGCTACTCCGAGCTGAACGAGCCGATCGAGCAGCGCCGCCGCCTGGTGGAGCAGTCACTCCTGGCCGCCGGTGGCGACCTGGAGGCCATGCAGCTCGACGAGGACTTCCTGCAGGCGCTGGAATACGCGATGCCGCCGACCGGGGGCATGGGGGCGGGCATCGACCGGATGATCATGGCCTTCACCGGCAAGAACATCCGCGAGACCATCCTGTTCCCGCTGGTCAAGCCCACCCACTGAGCGCGGGGGCTAGCCGCGCCGCAGCCGTACCGGCAGCGTGGCCAGGCCCCGCAACACCACGTTCTCCTTGTACGGCGGCGCGGCGTCGGCGAGCTCCAGCCCCGGTGCCGCCGTCGCCAGTGCCGACAGCACGATCTCGCCCTCCATCCTGGCCAGCGTCGCCCCGAGGCAGAAGTGGATGCCGAGCCCGAAGGCGAGATGCCGGCTCGGTTCGCGGGTGACGTCGAAGCGGTCGGGATCGGGAAAGACCGCCGGGTCGCGATTGGCCGCGCCTATCAGGACCATCACTTCCGTGCCCTTGGGCAACGGCACGCCGCCCAGCTCCGTGTCCTCCAGCGCCACCCTGGTGGTGAGGTGGACCGGCGGGTCGTACCTGAGCACCTCCTCCACCACGTGCTTGGGCCGCTCGGAGGCGTGCCGCAGCAGGCCGTGCCGGGCCAGGTTGAGCACCCCGTTGGCGATGAGGTTGACGGTCGTCTCGTGGCCGGCCACGAGCAGCAGCACGCAGGTGGCGAGCAGCTCGGGCTCGCTCAGCTCCCGTACCTGTGTCAGGGCGCTCAGGAGGTCCTCTCCGGGACGCTCACGCCGGATCGCGGCGAGTTCGCGGAAGTAGTCGCGAAACTCCCTTCCGGCCCGCCCGGTTTCCGACATGTGGTCTTCTGTCAGCATCGGGTCAAGGCCGCGGGCCAAGATCTCGCTCCAGCCCCGGAAGCGATCGTGGTCCTCCGGAGGCACTCCGAGCATCTCACTGATCACCATGACCGGAAGGGGGTAGGCGAGTCCGGACACGAGGTCGGTTTCCTCCGGCAGCGCGGCGATCAACTCGGCGGTGATGGCCTCGATGCGCGCGCGCAGCCGTTCGAGCATGCGCGGTGTGAAGGCCCTGCTCACCAGGGCGCGGAGCCTGGTGTGGTCGGGCGGGTCCATCCACAGGAACGACACAGCGGCCTGACCTGTGCCTCCGTCGCTCCACGGGTCGTAGTCGCGGCCGAAGCGCGGCTCGCGGAGCAGCGTCGTACAGAGCGCGTGAGTGGTGGCGACGAGCAGTCCTCCACGCGTACGGAAGAGAGCGCCACGTGCGCTCATCTCGCGGTAACGGGAATAAGGATCATGCAGAAATTCGCCGTCGAACGGATCAAAACCCAGAACGTCGACTGCGCTCATTGATGCCGGATCCAGCGACTCGGAAGGCTCGACGAGGTCGCTCATCGCGAAGTGATCGGTTCTGACATATCGGCAGTACGCCATATATATCGGATCATGTCAATAGCATTCGTCAAGCGTGGCGATTATCGTGCTTGACGACCTTTCCAGGATGCGTTTACCGTCTGCGAGGAGCGACTTTGGCCCGGTTGTGAGGTCAAAGGTTGCTGTTGGGGGGGAGGGCTCCCGATGGATGTGCTCACTGAAGGTGTTGAGCTGAGCCATGCGGACGTCGCGTTATTGGCGGAGCTTGCCAAGGGGGTCACAGTAGATCGAGTGGGCAGACGTCTGGATATCAGCGGTCGTACCGTGCGCCGGAGGTTGCGGGGCATCTGCGACCGCATCGGTGTGGCCACGGCGATCGAGGCCGTGGCGTGGGCGGCCCGCCGCCAGTTGATCTAGCGGCGGGCGGCCACGGGGAAATGTGATGGCAGGTCGGCTCGGCCGGCTCAGTCGGTTGTGGCCGGCTCAGTCGGCTCAGTCGGCTCAGTCGGCTATGCGCACCGCGCCGGCGAACGGCCGCCGGTCGAGTGAGGCGATCCGTACCACGTCACCGGTCTGCGGCGCGTGCACCATCATGCCCCCGCCGAGGTAGATGCCCACGTGGTGCAGGTCGCCGTAGAAGAACACCAGGTCGCCCGGCCGCAGCTCGGAGCGTGAGATGTGCCTGCCCGCGGTCCACTGGCTGCCGGTGTAGTGCGGCAGGGAGATGCCCACCTTCTGGTAGGCCGCCATGACCAGCCCTGAGCAGTCGTAGGTGCTGGGGCCTGAGGCGCCCCAGACATACGGCTTGAGCTGCTGTGTGAGCGCCCACCGGGCCGCCTGCGCCGCCTTGCCGCCGCCGATGATCGGCAGGTTGACGCGCTGCGCCCGCGTGCCGGCCTGTCCGGCCTCGCCCAGCGCCCGCTTGAACAGGTTGCTCTCCACCCTGGTCACCAGGTTGGTGATCTTACTGCGCTTGGTCTCGAGCTCGCTGACGAGCTTCTGGACCTCCTCGATACGCGTCTTGGCCCCGGACTTGGCGCGCTCGGCGGCCTCCCTGGCCTTGGTGACCTGGTTGACCTCCTCGCCCTGCTGCTGCTCGAGGATGTAGGTGGTGGCGGCGCGGTCGAGGAAGGTGTCGGGGTCCTGGGAGGTGGTGAACGCCAGCGCCTTGCCCAGGCCGCCGGTCATGTAGGCGTTCTCGGCGAGCATGGCGGCCTTGGCGCGCTTGGCCGCCAGGTCGGCCTCGCTGGTCGACAACGTCTTCTCCGCGGCCTCGGCGGACTTCTTGGCGGTCTTGAGCTTCTCCCGCTGGCCGTTGTACTGCTCGGTCAGCGTCTCGATCTCCGTGTGCATCTTGTTGACCTGCTTGGCCAGGGCCTGGAGCGAGGGTTTGGGGTCAGCCGACGCCGAGCCGACGGGGATGGCGATCAGGAATGCGGCGATTGTGAGACTCACCACACCGAACCGATGTGGTCGCCTGGCCCGTTCCGGAGGGCGGGCGTTCTTGCCCGCCGTCTTCCCCCCACCGTTGAGCGTGCGCTTCACCAACCAGCTCCTCTCATAGACGCCTACCGGGTTAGCTGACGGGTTCGGGCCGGAGCAGCCCTACCGAACGCTCGGATTCACCCCATTGGTGACGCTGGAGGACGTCACCGGCGGGTCCCCGGCTCCCCTCGCGGGGATTGGGCGTGTTCCTCGCGCGCCGATACGGGGGCGACACGCAGGGAACATCGTCGCAGGACACTAATGCACTCCAGGTTCGTGCTCAACCAGAACTGCCGAGTCTGTAGAGGTTTCACAACCGAAGGGTCACAAGGTGATCTCGTGCACACTCGTGCAGAACAGACTTTATGTCCTCTTTGCCGTCGCCCTCACCCCAACCCGGCCAGGGCATGCAGGCACGCGCCCATATGACCAACACATGTAACAGGATGGGCCGAGACATGGGAGTTAGGTCTGAGCCGTAATGACATCTGTACTCTGGAGAGCCATGGAGCAGGTGGCCGAACTGACAGCGTCCGAGACCGCGCCCGAGAGCGCGGTCGTGGTCAGGCGTGCCCGCACGCCTGACGTGCGCTTGGTCAGGGCTCTGGTGGACACCTACGCGGGCGCGGGGCCGCGGCTTCTGAAGAAGGCCACGGTCACGCTGTACGAGGACGTACAGGAATTCTGGGTGGCCGAGCGGGGAGGGCAGGTCGTCGGCTGCGGCGCGCTCCACGTGCTGTGGGAGGACCTCGCGGAGGTTCGCACCGTGGCCGTGGATCCCGAGTGCCGGGGGATGGGCGTCGGCCATCGGATCGTCTCTGCGTTGATACAGCACGCAAAAGATCTAGGTCTGCAACGTGTATTCTGTCTGACTTTTGAGGTCGACTTCTTCGCGAGACATGGCTTTCGCCCGATTCAGGGCACTCCGGTCTCACCCGAGGTGTACGCCGAACTGCTGGCCTCGTACGACGAGGGTGTGGCGGAGTTCCTCGACCTGGAACACGTCAAACCGAACACCCTGGGCAACACCCGCATGCTGCTCCATCTGACATCGGGTGACGCAGACCTTGACCAGTTGGAAAGGTGATTGTTGATACCTATGTCGATACGTTGGGCAGCACAGGCATGTGTCCTGACACGTGCCACATGCGCACTTGGAGCGAGGTGACACGGTGAGCACCGGACAGCCGCCGTACCCACAGGACGATTCCGGCGAGAATTCTGCGCCTGGCACCCCCTACGGGCAGCAGCAGAACACGGGCCGCCACCCCGGCGAGCCCGACCCCGACGTCACTGTGGTCGGCTACCGGGCGGACGACGCCTACGGGCAGCAGCCCCAGTACGGACAACAACAACAGCAGCAGGGCTACGGCCAGCAACAGCCCCAGTATGGGCAGCAGCAGCCCCAGCCCGGTTACGGCCAGCAGGACTATGGCCAGCAGCAGGGCTACGGCCAGCAGCAGCAGTCCCAGCCGGACTACGGCCAGCAGGCCCAGTACGGTCAGCAGCAGGGCTACGGTCAGCAACCGCAGTCCGGCCAGCAACCTCAATACGGGCAGCAGCAGGGCTACGGTCAGCAGCCGCAGTCCGGCCAGCAGCCTCAATACGGGCAGCAGCAGCAGCAGTCCCAGCCCGGTTACGGCCAGCAGGACTACGGCCAGCAGCCCGGCTACGGCCAGCAGCAGCAGTCCCAGCCTGGTTACGGCCAGCAGGACTACGGCCAGCAGCCCGGCTACGGCCAGCAGCAGGACTACGGGCAGCAGCAGGGCTACGGCCAGCAGCCGCAGTCCGGCCAGCAGGCCCCATATGGGCAGCAGCCCCAGTCGCAGCCCGGCTACGGCCAGCAGCCTCAGTACGGGCAGCAGCAGGACTACGGGCAGCAGCCCGGCTACGGCCAGCAGCAGGACTACGGCCAGCAGCAGCAGTCCCAGCCCGGCTACGGCCAGCAGGACTACGGCCAGCAGGGCTACGCTCAGCAGCAGTACGCCGACCCGCAGCAGCAGCAGTACGGCGGGCAGCCCGGCTACGGTCAGCAGCCGCAGCAGTACGCGCAGGGCGGCTACGGCCAGCCCGGCTACGGGCAGCCCTACGGCCAGCCGGTCGGCGTCCAGCCGCCCGGGGCTCCGGCTCCGCTGGCGGAGTGGTGGCAGCGACTGGTGGCCAGGATCATCGACGGCGTCATCTTCGGCATCGTGCTGGTCGTGGTCCAGCTCATCCTCACCCCGCTGTACCCCTCGTACAGCTCGATCACGGGGCTCACCACCGGCCTCACCTTCGCCCTGCTGTACTACGTGGCCGTCTCGGTCTTGGCGACCATCATCTACGTCGTCTACGACTTCATCCTTCACAAGATGAAGGGCCAGACGGTCGGGAAGATGGTGCTGGGCATCAAGGCCGTCCAGGTGGGCGGGCACGTGCAAGCCGGCGGCCTGCCGACCGACGTGGCGGTCAAGCGGGCGGTGCTGACCGTGGGCGGCTACATCCTCTACTGGGTGCCCATCCTCGGGGCCCTGCTCGCGGGCGTCGCCTACGCGCTCAACGGAGCGTCGCAGCTCTGGGACAAGCCGCTGCACCAGACCTTCGCGGACAAGTTCGCGAAGACCGTGGTGGTGAAGATCAAGTAGTCTTCCGCACACGCAAAACAGGGGCCGGCTTCCCGCCGGCCCCTGTGTTTTGTCCGCCCGCTCCGTAGAGAATGTTGTCCTGGAGACCCCGAGCCGCCGATGACGCGAGGTGGGAGTTATGGCCGGGACGGCGCCGTGGCAGGACACGCGGCCCGCGGAATGGTGGGAACGCCTCGCTGCCCGACTGATTGAAGCACTCGTCTTCGGGGTCTTCTATTACATTCTGTTCATCGTGCTGTGGGGCTTCTTCCGAACTGTCGGGATGTCGGAGGTGTTCGGCGGGCGTCTGCCGGGCGTGTTCGCGTGGTTGGCGGCGGGGCTGGGTTATGCGGTCTACGACTGGCGGGCGCATTCCCGCCACGGGCGCACCTTCGGTAAGGCGATCATGAGGATTCGCCTGGCTCCGGCCGGTCTTCCGCCCCGTGCTCTGCTCAAACGAGCGCTGGTCTATCCGGCGCCCGTCATGCTGATGGGCATTCCGGTCGTCAATCTGCTGGCCGGAATGCTGCTGTTCGGGGTGGGGTTGCTCATCCTGATCGACAAGCCGCTGGAGCGGGGGCCGCACGACAGGCTGGCGGGAACACGCGTCGTAAAAGATCTTCGCTGAGTCAGCCGTACCTGCGCCGATGCCTTTTCGCAAAATTTTCGCTTGATCCGGTAAGGAGCCTGGAGAGACTGGCATTAGGCTATGGGGCGTCCGGGTTGCCGGATGTTGGCGCCCCTGCGACACGCAGGGCATCTCTGTGCCGCTATGGTCGGGTGCGGGTGGTTGTCGCCTGCGTGTCATGAGGGAGCGGGCTCCCCGTGGCCGCGCTCCAGCGCTTAATGCGCCCCCGAAACCCCGCTAGCCGTGGAGGCTGAGGACGAATGGAAGCCCTAACAGACGTATTGTCAGCGCTCCTCCCCCCGGTGGTGGTGGGTGGAGCCTTCATCTTTGGCGTCGTGAAGTTGGTCCGGTCCGAGGCGCTGGGAGGCCGTCGAAACCGCGAGGATCAGCCCGAGAGCCAGAACTGATCGGCTAGTCAGCCGAATCCCCGTAGCGCTGAATTGTCTCCACGCCTTTCCGGGTATATGTTTGGGCAGGCGAATGAAACAATGCTCCGCGAAAGGATTGCGTACATGGCCAAGCAGATCCAGGAGATTCTCATCGATGACCTCGATGGGGGCGAGGCCAATGAGACGGTCAGCTTCGCTATTGACGGCTCCTCCTATGAGATTGACCTCAGCGACCTTAACGCGAAGAAGCTGAGGGACGCTCTCACGCCTTTCGTGCAGCACGCGCGCAGGGCGGGCGCCGTATCCACACGTCGCCGCGGTCGCGGCGGCAACCGCGCGATGAGCCGCGAGAAGAGCTCGGAGATCCGGCAGTGGGCCAAGGCTCACGGCCTGCCGGTCAGCGAGCGCGGCCGCATCGCCTCGACTGTCGTGGAGAAGTACGAAGCTGCTCACTAAGGGGCCGGCTCTCGACCATGCGCTTATGATGCTCGCCTTGGACCCCGGCGGCCGCCATAAGCGCATGATCGTTTCTGTGGCGTTCCCGAAACCGGGACCGTCTCGGACGAAGGTCTCCAGATACGCCCAAATGTGGGCGTTTTGGGCGTGCGTTCCGGCCTGACTCTGCCGCCGATTCACTGGCCGCTGTTCGGATATGTGACAGCGCCGCGCATAGTGTGTGTGCCGATCGTACGTTGAATGAGGCATGGCGGCCCCGTACGCATTGTCACGACGGCGACGGGGCCGGTCTCCTACATGGAACGGGCCACAGGGAAATCGCGGGTGTCGTTAACCCCGCGACGGTCTTCACGCGCTGTAGCGCTAAATCCCCGCCCTCGACGGCGTTCCGGCCCCCGTATGGATGCGCGCGACCCCGGGATAACCCTCCCGTTACGGATGCCCGGCGCCCCCGGAAAACCCGGCCGGTACGGATGTGCTGGAGCTCCGGATAACCCGGGCCCCTGGATCTGCCCGGAGGAGCATAACCCGAGAGCATGAGCTTGCCTCACACAATGCCGCTTCCCCGGCACGCGCCCACAATGCCATCAAGCTGTGAGTGCGCTGTGAGTCGGCGGATTCCGTGTGCAAGGTGAGCCGGCGAATGCCGCACAGTGCCGGGGACGGCGTCTCATGATGCGGGATGAGTTCGGTAACCCGGCTGACCGGATGACGGCATTACCGATTACCGTGCGTACCACGCGTACCGGATGAGGGGCGGCAGGTGCGGGATGCGGTCCGTGCGGCGTTGTGCCCAGGGCGTAGCCCCGCTCGCTTGGCCAAGCATTGCGTGGGGGACATAGGATGATTGCGTAACAGATACGGACGCGGCATCTCCGATGCGCGGCCGAAGAGGCGTCCCCGCGCCGGCTTCGGGCCTGACGTCCGACGGCCGGTCCGTGTGGGATCAGGCACGCCGCGGGCGGCAATTGACAGCCGCTTCTCTGAAGCGGCGTAAACCTCGTTCGCTTGCGGCGTATCGGGAACACGTCACCCCCGAACGGTAGTTGGATGGAGGGTGAACGCCCTGCTCTCGGGGAACGTCTCTGATATAGAGCGTGTCAGCGGCAGTGGGCACGGTTCGCCGAGCCAGGGCTAACATGCGGGAGGACGGGACCGGATTTACCGGCCTGACTGACCGCTCTGTGAGGAGCGACGAGATGTTCGAGAGGTTCACCGACCGAGCGAGGCGTGTTGTCGTCTTGGCCCAAGAAGAGGCCAGGATGCTCAACCACAACTACATCGGCACTGAGCACATTCTTCTTGGTTTGATCCATGAAGGTGAGGGCGTAGCCGCCAAGGCTCTGGAGAGCCTCGGCATCAGCCTTGAGGGTGTGCGCCAGCAGGTCGAGGAGATCATCGGCCAGGGCCAGTCGGCTCCGTCGGGGCACATTCCGTTCACCCCGCGGGCCAAGAAGGTCCTCGAGCTGTCGCTCCGTGAGGCTTTGCAGCTGGGTCACAACTACATCGGCACCGAGCACATCCTGCTCGGGCTCATCCGCGAGGGTGAGGGTGTGGCTGCCCAGGTGCTGGTCAAGCTTGGAGCTGATCTCAACCGTGTCAGGCAGCAGGTCATCCAGTTGCTCCACGGCTACCAGGGCAAGGAGCCGGCCGCCGCGGGCGGTCCGCAGGAGGCGGCCCCGTCGACGTCCCTGGTGCTCGACCAGTTTGGCCGCAACCTGACCCAGGCGGCCCGCGAGGGCAAGCTGGACCCGGTCATCGGCCGCGAGAAGGAGATCGAGCGGGTCATGCAGGTCCTCTCCAGGAGGACCAAGAACAACCCCGTTCTCATCGGCGAGCCCGGCGTCGGCAAGACCGCCGTCGTCGAGGGCCTGTCGCAGAAGATCGTCAGGGGCGAGGTGCCCGAGACGCTGAAGGACAAGCAGCTCTACACGCTTGACCTCGGCGCCCTGGTCGCCGGCTCCCGCTACCGCGGTGACTTCGAAGAGCGCCTGAAGAAGGTGCTCAAGGAGATCCGCACGCGCGGCGACATCATCCTGTTCATCGACGAGCTGCACACCCTCGTGGGTGCGGGCGCCGCCGAGGGCGCGATCGACGCCGCCAGCATCCTCAAGCCGATGCTGGCCCGCGGCGAGCTGCAGACGATCGGCGCGACCACGCTCGACGAATACCGGAAATACCTGGAGAAGGACGCCGCGCTGGAGCGCCGTTTCCAGCCGATCCAGGTGGCCGAGCCCTCTCTCAGCCACACGATCGAGATCCTGAAGGGTCTGCGCGACCGCTACGAGGCGCACCACCGCGTGTCGATCACCGACGACGCGCTGGTCGCCGCGGCGCAGCTGGCCGATCGCTACATCAGCGACCGCTACCTGCCCGACAAGGCGATCGACCTCATCGACGAGGCCGGTTCCCGGATGCGCATCCGCAGGATGACCGCTCCGCCGGACCTGCGCGAATACGACGAGAAGATCGCCAACGTCCGCCGCGACAAGGAGTCCGCGATCGACGCGCAGGACTTCGAGAAGGCGGCTGCCCTCCGGGACCAGGAGAAGCAGCTCCAGCTCAAGCGCGAGCGGCGGGAGAAGGAGTGGAAGGCCGGCGACATGGACGTCGTGGCCGAGGTCACCTCGGAGCTCATCGCCGAGGTCCTGGCCACCGCCACCGGCATCCCGGTCTTCAAGCTGACCGAGGAGGAGTCGCAGCGCCTGCTCCGCATGGAGGACGAGCTCCACAAGCGGATCATCGGCCAGGACGACGCCATCAAGGGTCTGTCGCGGTCCATCCGGCGCACCCGCGCCGGTCTGAAGGACCCGCGCCGTCCCGGTGGCTCGTTCATCTTCGCGGGTCCCTCCGGTGTCGGTAAGACCGAGCTGTCCAAGGCTCTGGCGGAGTTCCTCTTCGGCGACGAAGACTCTCTGATCAGCCTGGACATGTCGGAGTTCATGGAGAAGCACACCGTCTCCAGGCTGTTCGGCTCGCCTCCCGGCTACGTCGGCTACGAGGAGGGCGGCCAGCTCACCGAGAAGGTGCGGCGCAAGCCGTTCTCCGTGGTCCTGTTCGACGAGATCGAGAAGGCCCACCCCGACATCTTCAACTCGCTGCTGCAGATCCTGGAAGACGGTCGCCTGACCGACGCCCAGGGCCGGGTGGTCGACTTCAAGAACACGGTCATCATCATGACCACCAACCTCGGCACCCGTGACATCTCCAAGGGCATCGGGGTCGGGTTCGCGAAGTCCAACGACGCCGACTCCAACTACGACCGGATGAAGAGCAAGGTGCAGGAGGAGCTCAAGCAGCACTTCCGGCCCGAGTTCCTCAACCGTGTCGACGACATCGTGGTCTTCCACCAGCTCACGCCGGCCGAGATCATCCTGATCGTGGACCTGATGCTCAACCAGGTCGACTCCAGGCTGAAGGACCGCGACATGAGCCTCGACGTCTCGACCGAGGCCAAGCAGCTGCTGGCCGAGCGGGGCTACGACCCCGTCATGGGCGCACGGCCGCTGCGGCGCACGATCCAGCGCGAGCTGGAGGACTCCCTGTCGGAGAAGATCCTTTACGGTGAGCTCCGGCCGGGGCAGGTCGTCAAGGTGACGGTCGAGGGCGAGGGCGACAACGCCGTCTTCGTCTTCAAGGGCGAGTCCGCCTCGCAGGTTCCGGACTCGGCGGCGGCGATCGCCGCTCCGATCCAGAACTGACCTACCGGTCTGACGGAAGCCCCCGTGTGAGTACGTTTCACACGGGGGCTTTCGCATACGGTCGGGCGGTCTCGGTAGGAGGCTTTTCGCCCGTGGTTGTCACAGCGGGAGGGCGCGTCTTGTCCTAGTTGGCGTACGACGAAAAGCTACGGAGGTTTCCATGTCTCAGCGGATCAACGTCGCCAAGCAGGTCCCCGAGGTGTACCGCCACCTGTTCTCGGTGGAGAAGCTGTTGCACGACAGCGGAGTGCCCGCCGCCACACTGGAGCTGGTCAAGCTGCGGGCCAGCCAGATCAACGGCTGCGCCTACTGCGTGGACATGCACAGCCGCGACATGAAGAAGGCCGGTGAGAGCGACGAGCGGCTCTGGATGGTCGCGGCGTGGCGCGAGGCCACCGTGTTCACACCGGAGGAGCGGGCCGCGCTGGCGCTGACGGAGGAGGCGACCAGGCTGGCCGATCGCGAGGCCGTGCCCGACGCGGTGTGGCAGCAGGCGGCCGAGCACTACAGCGAGGAGCAGCTCGCGGTGCTCGTCGTGGCCATCGCCATGATCAACACCTGGAACCGGATCAACGTGACCACGCGGGTCTCTCCGGGCGTGTGAGCCTGCCCACTCGGCATTCGGGTACGCCGGCGCGCGCACGGGCAGGCCATGGCGGTCCAGGTCTCGTCGCGGACGAGGCCGTACGGCGGCCTGAGGCTGCCCGTGTGCGCCCATTGAGGCGTACCTGACTACTCTTTTCCCTGTTTGTCTGAGGACCGCCGACCGGGGCGATGAGCGGCGTTTCGTAGATCCTCACATCCGGAATGGCCGAGAAGTGAGAAGCTCGCCGTCGTTGCGTAATTGTTGGACACACGGGTGTACCGCCACCGCGAGTAGTACTACACTGCGTAGAGCTTAACCAGGTCTCATCCAAGTGAGACACAAGATCGTGTTCCTACGCTGAGGGTTTGCTGCTCCCTGGGGAGTAGCCGGAAATCAACTCAGGGCGGACGCGCGCGCCACCCGCAAGCAGGCATGCTTTCCCAGGGTTCGCACGTGCGAGGCGGGCGACGGGAACACACAAGCAAGCCGTGGAGGAAACCGATGCGCCTGCGTCACATCGACGGAACGCTCGTTCACCTCGCCTACAACGCAGGCGTCCACCCCGCTGAGGACCTGGAGAACCTCATCGCCCATCTGACCCGATACGCCGTCCCGGTGCGCAAGCGGCTGGGCGTGGAGCGCATGGGCGTCGGGCTCTGGTTGTCCCCGAGCGTCGCCGACCACCTCACGGCTGACCGCATCGAGCTCGTACGGCTGCGCCGCTCCCTGGAGGAGCGCGGCCTGGAGGTCGTGAGCCTCAACGGCACCGGCGGACGCAACCAGGAGGTCCCCGGCCCCGACTGGGCCAAGCCCGAGCGCTACCGCTACACCATGGCGCTGGCCAAGATCCTGGCGTTCCTGCTGCCCGAGGACGTACGGTTCGGCAGCATCTCGACGATCCCCATCGGCTGGCGCCGCGACTGGCCCGCCGACCTGCACGCCATCGCCACCCGGCGGCTGGAGCGGCTGGCCCGCGAGTTGCGCGGCATCTACAGCACCTCGGGGAAGACGATCAGGGTCGGGTTCGAGCCGTGGCCCGGGTGCGTGCTGGAGACGACCGAGCAGGCGCTGGAGCGGGTGTGCGGGATCGACTCCGAGCACCTGGGTGTGTGCCTGGACGCCTGTCACCTGGCCTGCGGGGACGAGGAGGCGGGGGCGACGCTCAAGGGGCTGGCCAAGGCCGGCGCGCCTGTGGTCAAGCTCGGGCACGTGCACAACCACACGGGGGAGACGCCCAGCAGTACGGGGGCGGTGTTGCATGACACGTTGACGGCCATGTTGTCGGGGGCGGTCAGCGGGAGTGCGCACATCGAGGTCGAGACCCACAATCTGACCGTTCCCGGGCGGGCCAAGGGGCCGGGGGCTCTGGTGTCCCTGCTGGCTGAGGAGCTGGCTTGGGCGCGTACCAGTCTGACCAGCCTGGGGCTGCAACTGGCCGCCTAGGGGTGGTATTTCGCGCGTCGGTGGCCGCTCCTTGAGGTGCGGCTGCCCCGCGTTTCCCGGGGGCTGGCGCCCCAGCTCGAATTTCGTGGGCCCTGTGGGTGGAGCGGGCGAGGAACGGGTCTAGAGGTTGCCGAACCAGCCCGGTGTGTCCAGGCGCCAGGGGTTGCCCGGGGTCATTCTGCGGAGGTCGGATTCCAGGGCGCTCAGGCGGTCCTCGCCGAGCTCGTCCGCCCAGCGGGCGCGGAGGTCGTCGAAGATGCGGGCCGAGCGGTTGAGGGCGTCCATGCCGTACGGGGTCAGGCGGACGATCTTGCGTCTGGTGTCCTGAGGATCCGTGGCGCGTTCGACGTAGCCGACGCGTTCCAGGGTGTCGATGGTCTTGCCGGCGGCCTGTTTGGAGACGCCCAGCGTACGGCCCAGTTCGACGGCCGTGGTGCCGCCCGGGCCGATCGCCTGCATGACGAAGCCGTGCATGGGCCTGATGTCCGGGTGGCCTTGCCGGGCCAGTTCTGAGTGCAGTTCGTCGATCAACATCCTGAACGCGAGCAGCAGGCGTAGCGGGAGTTCGAAGCCGTAACTTGACACGATAGACAACCTGGTTAACTATATGGACAACGTGGTTGCCTATCTTAGGGGGTAAAGCGGCGATGACCGTCATACGTGACGCCGAGGCGCGTCGGTCGGAGACTCCTGGCGGGGTCATGACGACGTTCGCCTCGCCGACGCAGGGAGGGGCCTCCAGGGCCCTGTGGAAGGTCGAGGCCAAGCCGGGGGCCGAGGGGCCCGTGCACGACTTCGACAGTGAGCAGGTGTGGAGCTGGGTCGCGGGAGCGGCGATCGTCGAGCTGGGCGGGGAGAGATACGCGGTGGCCGCTGGTGACACGGTCGTCATGCCCGCCCGTACCGTGCGGCGGGTCCTGGCCGACCCCGGCACCGGCTACACCGCCGTCGTCACCGGGGCCGCCGGCGCCCGCGCCTTCGCCCCTGACGGTGCCGACTACGGCACTCCGCCGTGGATCGCATGATGTCCGTGGTGTCGGCGGGTGAGTCCCGCAAGGTCGATACGCCCAACGGGGTGATGACCACCCTCGCCTCCCCGACCCAGGGGCAGGCGGGGCAGGCCGTCTGGCGGGTGGACGCCAAGCCGGGCATGGTGGGGCCGGTGCACGCGTTCGACGCCGAACTGGTGTGGACGTGGCTGGAAGGGGCCGCCGTGGTCGAGCTCGGTGGGCGGCGATTCGAGGTGGGGGCTGGGGACACGATGGTGTTGCCGGCCGATGTGAGCCGGCAGATGTTCGCCGACGGGGAGCGGGGGTTCGTGTCGGTGGTGGTCGGGCCGGCGGGGACTCAGGTGTACAACCCGAGCGGGGTGTCGGAGCCGGACGCTTGCGACCTGGCACCCAAGAACTTGGAGCGGCTCGTACCGCCCTGGGCCCGCTGACGCTTCACCGCCTGGTGTGGGGTCAGGCGTGGGGGAGGCGGTAGGTGCCGTCGTCGAGGGCTTCGGCCAGGCCGTCGGTGATCAGGCCGTCCAGGGCGCGCTCACGTTGCACGGCGTCCTCCCAGACCACGTCGAGGGCGGCCTTGGGGACCGGGCCGTGGGCCGCGCGGAGCACTGCCAGGAGACGGCCCCTGCACTGGCGGTCGGTGCCCGCGTACGTCTGGCCCTTGCGCGCGGGACCGGAGTGCGGCGGTTTGCCGGCCAGGCGCCACTCGCACAGGTGGGTGATCGGGCAGTCGGCGCAGCGCGGGGAGCGTGCCGTACACACCAGGGCGCCCAGTTCCATGACCGCCACGCCCCAGCGGGCCGCACCCAGCTCGGGCAGGAGGGTCTCCGCAAGACGGCGCTCGGCCGCCGACGTGGCCGTGGGCGGGTATTCCTCCGCGCGGACCGCCCTGGCGAACACCCGCCGCACGTTCGTGTCCAGTACGGCGTGACGGCCGCCGTAGGCGAAGCTGGCGACGGCGGCGGCGGTGTATTCGCCGATGCCGGGCAGGGACAGCAGGGTCTCGTGGTCGGAGGGCACCTCGCCGCCGTGTTCGTCGGTGATGGCCTGGGCGCAGGCGTGCAGGCGCAGCGCTCTGCGGGGGTAGCCGAGGCGGCCCCAGTGGCGTACGGCCTCACCGGGTTGCTCGGCGGCCAGCGCCTTGGGGGTGGGCCAGCGTCGCATCCATTCGTGCCAGATGGGCAGGACGCGTACGACCGGGGTCTGCTGGAGCATGATCTCGCTCACCAGGACGCCCCACGGGGTCGCGTCCGCGTTCCGCCACGGAAGGTCTCGGGCGTTGTCCTCGTACCAGTCGAGAACTGGTACGTGCATAAGGTTCGGCTCAACCACGCGGTCAAGGGTATTCGCAGATGGCCCACTCTCGGCGTGTCGTCACTCTAGGTCGTCGCTCGCTCACCATCCTGGTGCTATGGATCCGGATACGATGCCTGGCGACGGCGGTGACATCTACTGGCGGCGCCGGATGAGCGTGCTGGTGGCCGTGCTCGTCGTGGTGGCCGTTGTGGCGTGGGCGTGCTCCAGCGGAGGCAGCGGCCCCGAACGTACGTCCAGCGCGCAGTCCTCCCCGAGCCCGGGCACCAGCGCCACGCCCGCCGCCGATCCGCTGCTGGCAGGGCTGCGTACGCTCGCCATGGGCACGGCGAGCCCGTCGCCCACGCCCACCACGCCGAAGGCGACGCCCGTACAGCGCCCCAAGCGGCCCGGGGAGCCGTGCGCCGAGGGGGACCTGGTGCTCAGCATGCAGGGCGGCAGGGAGCAGATCTACGCGGGTGAGTCCCGGCCCACCTTCCTGGTCACGCTGGTGAGCACGGGGCCGGTGATGTGCACGGCCGACGTGGGGCCCCGGGCGATGGAGATCCGCATCACCTCGGGGGCCGATCGCATCTGGTCCACGGCGGACTGCGTGAGCGGCGAGGGCACGGAGGTCAAGCAGTTGCAGCGCGGGGTGCCGTACGTACGGTCGCTGGAGTGGGACCGGCGGCGCTCCAGCTCCGACTGCCGCGCCACACCCCCGCCCGCCCTGCCCGGCACGTACGTGGCCATGGTCCGCATGGGGAAGATGCGCAGCACCAAGGGGGTCTTTCACCTCCGTTGAGACGCGCTGAGGTCAGGTGCGGTCGTAGCGCGTGATCACGATGTTCGAGTCGCAGGTACGTGACTCGACGAGCCGCAGGCCGAGGCGGTCCTCCCGGGGCAGGAACAGGGGCCTGCCGCCGCCGAGGACCACGGGGTGCACGGCGATGTGGTACTCGTCGATCAGGCCGTGCTCGGTCAGCGTGCCGGCCAGGCCGGAGCCGCCGGTCAGCAGCAGGTCCTTGCCGGGCCGCCGCTTGAGCTCGGCGACCTGCTCGGCGACGTTCTCGCTGATCACGGTGGCCCACTCCGTCCGCTCCAGGGTGGTCGAGACGACGATCTTCGGGGTGCCGCGCCAGATCGGTGCGAACTTCAGTACGTGGGGATGGTCGGAGAGCGACTCGGCGTCGGGCC
The DNA here is from genome assembly GCF_042656245.1 of Nonomuraea insulae. Classification (NCBI taxonomy): domain Bacteria; kingdom Bacillati; phylum Actinomycetota; class Actinomycetes; order Streptosporangiales; family Streptosporangiaceae; genus Nonomuraea; species Nonomuraea insulae. Next base: position 203,012 of record NZ_JBHSPA010000006.1, on the reverse strand, counting down.
AGAAGCTCGCCATGCCGTCCCAGACGCCGCGCCCGTACAGGAAGGTGTCGGATCGCCGGCTGAGGGCCTCCGAGTACGCGGACAGCTCCTCGCCCATGATCGGCCAGTCGAACTCGCCCTTGGGGCCGTCGATGTGGCCGTCGATCGAGGCGTGCACCCAGTGAATGATCTTGCGCATGGTCCCGGTTTCCCTTCGTCTTCCGCTTTTCGCGGAGGGGTCGGAGCCGGGCGTTCGTCCTCGACATCTGGGTGGAGGTCTTTCGCGAATTTCTGTGGAGCTTCATCCGGTCACCGCAACACCTGGCCCAGCTTGTCGGCGAAGGCGGCGGAATGGGGGCAGGAAGCCGGTTGGCCGCCGGGAAAGGTCTCGGCTTCGACGCCGAGGCGTTCAATGGCGACAGGTAACCAGGTGTCGCGTCCGGGGAGCGCGAGGGGCTGGCAAGTCCCTCGCCCGGGATCGCGGCCGAGCCGCGATCCCATTGAATACAGCCCTTGCGGGGCGAGGACCGTGCTGTTGCGGGGTCGAAGGGGCGGAGCCCCTGGGAGGCAGGGCCCGAGTTATCGCAAGGCGCGTGAGCGCCCCCATGCGAGGACCTTGCTTGGGGGCGTCAGACGTAGCGTTCGAGGATGGAGGATTCGGCCAGGCGGGAGAGGCCCTCGCGGACGCTTCTGGCTCTGGATTCGCCGACGCCTCCGACAGCCTGCAGGTCGTCGATGCTGGCCGCCAAGAGTTTCTGCAGGCCGCCGAAATGGTTGACCAGTCTGTCGACGACCGTCGCGGGGAGGCGGGGGACCTTGGCCAGGAGGCGGAAACCCCTGGGGCTCACGGGGCTGTCCAGTTGCTCGGTGCCGTTGTGGCCCAGGACTCTGGACACGGCTGAGAGGTCCAGGAGTTCGTTGCCCGACAGCTTGTCGAGGTCGTGCATCGCCTCCTGGAGGCGTCTCTGGCGGCGGCCGGCGGGGGCAGGGAGGTAGTCGCGGATGACCAGCTCGCGTTCCGAGTCGACTCCGGCCACCAGCTCGTCCAGCTGGAGGGAGAGCAGGCGGCCGTCGGTGCCCAGCTCCACCACGTAGCCCTTGATCTCGTCGGAGATGCGACGGACCATTTCCAGGCGTTGCGCGACCGCCGACACGTCTCTGACCGTGACCAGGTCTTCGATCTCCAGGGCCGACAGGGTGCCGGAGACCTCGTCGAGGCGGTGTTTGTAGCGCTCTAGGGTGGCCAGGGCCTGGTTGGCCTTGGAGAGGATGGCGGCCGACTCTTCCAGCACGTAGCGGATGCCGTCGAGGTAGAGGGCGATGATGCGCATCGACTTGCTGATGGCGATGATCGGCAGGCTCGTCTGCAGGGCCACGCGCTGGGCGGTGCGGTGGCGGGTGCCGGACTCGTCGGTGGGGATGGAGGGGTCGGGCACGAGGTGCACGGCGGCGCGCACGATCTTCTGGTCGGCGCTCACCACGATGGCACCGTCCATCTTGGCCAGCTCACGGAGCCTGGTGGCCGAGAACTCGACGTCCAGCTCGAAACCGCCGCTGCAGACCTCGTCGACGACCCTGTTGTAGCCCAGCACGATCAGCCCGCCGGTCTGCCCGCGCAGGATTCGCTCCAGGCCGTCGCGCAGAGGTGTGCCCGGTGCCACAGCGGCCAGAGCTTCGCGACGGCGGTCGTCCAGACTCCTGTCCACCTGACCCCCGTGTCGATCGGTCACCTCAGCTTAGCCGCGCTATGTGACGTGTGTGAGTGCGTCCCAGACGTTCTCCGCCTGGACCACCTCGAACCCGGGCGCGAACGCCACCGGCCCCACCGGCACCAGGGCGCGCTGGCCGCCGCGCCTGTTGCCGACTTCTTCAAGGGATCCGGTGGGTACGAGAGCGCGCTTGAAACCGAGCCTCGCCGCCTCCGTGAGCCGCCTGCGCACGTCCTTGACCGGGCGCAGCTCACCCGCCAATCCCACCTCCCCCAGCGCGACCAGGCCGGCGGGCAGCGGCTTGTCGCCTGCGGCGCTGGCGACGGCGAGCATGAGCGCCAGGTCCACGGCCGGATCGGACAGCTTGATGCCGCCGACCGTCGCGGTGAACACGTCGCAGCCCCCGAGCCGGGCGTTGAGCCGGCGCTCCAGGACGGCCAGGATCATCTGCACCCGGTAGGAGTCGAGACCCGACGACGTGCGCCTGGGCTGCTGGGCCTCCGTGCGGGCGACCAGGGCCTGAACCTCGGCGGGCAGCGGGCGGGTGCCCTCCACGGTGACGGTGACGCAGGTGCCGGGCACCGGCTCGCTGCGCCGGGAGACGAACAGCCCGCTCGGGTCGGTGATGCCCTCGATGCCCCGCTCGTGCAGGTCGAAGCAGCCGACCTCGTCGGTGGGGCCGAACCTGTTCTTGATCGCGCGCACCATGCGCAGCCTGGAGTGGCGGTCGCCCTCGAAGCTGAGCACGACGTCCACCAGGTGCTCCAGCGTGCGTGGGCCGGCGATGGAGCCCTCTTTGGTGACGTGGCCCACGAGGACGGTGGCCATGTTGCGCTCCTTGGCCAGACGCACCAGGTTGGCCGCCACCTCCCGGACCTGCGTCACCCCGCCGGCCACACCGGTGCCCTGCGCGGAGCCGATCGTCTGGACCGAGTCGACCACCAGCATGCTCGGCTGGACCTTCTCCACGTGCGTCACCAGGGCCGACAGCTCGGTCTCCGCGGCGAGGTAGAGCTGGTCCTGGATCGCGCCGATGCGGTCGGCCCGCAGGCGCACCTGGGCCGCCGACTCCTCGCCCGTCACGTAGAGCACGGTCGTGCGCTCGGCGATGCGGGCGGCCGCCTCCAGCAGGAGCGTGGACTTGCCGATGCCGGGCTCGCCCGCCAGCAGCACGACCGCGCCGGGCACCATGCCGCCGCCCAGCACCCGGTCGAGCTCGGCCACGCCGGTCGTGCGGGCGGTCGCCGTCTCGGCCTTGACCTGGCCGATCGGGAGGGCGGGCGCGGTGGTCGCCCCCGCCTGGACGACGTTGACCCCGGCGCGGGCCCCCTCCTCGTCGACAGTGCCCCAAGCCTGGCACTCGCCGCACCTGCCCACCCACTTGGTGGTGCGCCATCCGCATTCGGCACAGCGGTATCCGGGCTTCTGGGCAGTCTTGGCCATGCGGAGCAGGCTAGCGGCTTACGCCGACAATCTTCGAGATGTACGCCTCCGGGCTTGGAGGGATCAGGACAGGCCGAGCTCGGAAACGAGCAGGCGCTTGGGCTTGGCGCCCACGATCTGCTTGACCGGCTCGCCGTTCTCGAACAGCAACATCGTCGGCACGGCCATCACGCCGTACCGGGCCATGATCTCGGGGTTGGCGTCGGTGTCGAGCTTGCCGATCGTCAGCCCGTGCTCGGCCTCGATCTGCTCCAGCACCGGCCCCAGCATCCGGCACGGCCCGCACCACTCCGCCCAGAACTCGACCAGCACCGGCTTGTCGCTCTTGAGTACCTGCTCCTCGTAGTTGTCCGTGGTCAGCGTGATCATCTTTATCAAATACCTCCGAGGAAAACCCCGCCTTCAGGCGGGGGAGGAATGGGACGCCTGCGGAGCAGGGCAAGGGCAGGCGGTTCGCCGTCGGGCGGGCCGCTGTATCGAACATCAGCACGACAGGCGCGAGATCGTGGCGTAGAGTGTCCGGTGTGGCACACACCGTGAAGCGGGGGTACAAGTACCGCTTCTACCCGACCCCCGAGCAGGCCGCTGGGCTGGCCCGCACGTTCGGGTGCGTGCGCCTGGTCTACAACAAGGCTCTGGAGGAACGCACCCGCGCCCACGCCGCCGGGAACCGCCGCGTGTCCTATGGGGAGTCGTCGGCCGCGTTGACGGCGTGGAAGCGCAGCGACGCCCTCGCCTTCCTGGGTGAGGTGTCGTCGGTGCCGTTGCAGCAGTCGTTGCGCCATCTGCAGGCGGCGTTCGCGAACTTCTTCGCCAAACGCGCCAAATATCCCACGCTCAAGTCCCGCAAGCGGTCGCGGGCCTCGGCGGAGTACACGCGTTCGGCGTTTCGCTGGCGTGAGGGGCGGTTGACGCTGGCGAAGATGGATGCTCCGCTGGCGATCGTGTGGTCGCGTCCGCTGCCGGAGGGGGCGCAGCCGTCCACGGTGACCGTGTCCCGGGATGCGGCGGGCCGCTGGTTCGTGTCCATCCTCGTGGAGGAGAAGATCAGCCCGCTGTCTCCCGCTGATCGGAGCGTGGGGGTGGACGCGGGCATCACCGCGCTGGCCACGCTGTCCACCGGAGAGAAGATCGCCAACCCGCGTCACGAACAACAAGATCGGCGCAGGCTGGCCCGGGCGCAGCGGGCGCTTTCCCGCAAGCAGAAGGGGTCGGCGAACCGGGCCAGGGCCCGGCTTGCGGTGGCGCGCATTCATGCCCGGATCGCCGACCGCCGTCGGGATCACCTGCATCAGGTCAGCACACGGCTTGTTCACGAGAACCAAGTGATCGCCGTCGAAGACCTGCCCGTCCGCAACATGGTCAAGAACCGCAGCCTGGCACGGGCGATCGCGGACGCCTCCTGGCGGGAACTGCGGACCATGCTGGAATACAAGGCTCGCTGGTATGGGCGCACGCTGGTGGTGTTGGATCGCTGGTTCCCCTCCTCCAAGCTCTGCTCGGCCTGCGGGGCCCTGCAAGAGCGGATGCCGTTGCACCTGCGGGAGTGGACGTGCGCCTGTGGCGCGGTCCACGACCGGGATGTGAACGCGGCCAAAAACGTGCTCGCCGCCGGGCTGGCGGAGAGCTGAAACGCCTGTGGAGCTGGTGTAAGACCTCAACGAGAGCCTCCTCTCAGGCGGGCGACCGGCGGTGAAGCAGGAACCCTCACGGGCGACCGTGGGAATCCCCCTTGTTGACGAGGGGGAGGATGTCAACCCTTCACAAAACAGCCTGGGCACGACTGGGCGAGCTGGGCGGCCACCTCGGCGCGGCGGGCCAGCAGGAGGCGGATCTCCTGGTCGATCTCGCTGAGCTTGCGCTCGTAGACCTCGACCGACTCCGAGCACGCCCCGCCCGAGCTGTGCCCGCGTCGCAGGCAGTCCACGAACGGCCGGGTCTCCTCCAGCGTGAAGCCGATCTGGAGCAGGGCCCGGATCTCGGTCACCAGCCTGACGTCGTCCTCTCGGTAGGCGCGGTAGCCGTTGGATCCGCGGCGTGAATGCAGCAGCCCGTGCTGCTCGTAGTACCGGAGTGAGCGGGTGCTCACCCCGGTGCGTTCCGCCAGCTCACCGATGCGCATAGGACCACGGTAAACATTGACACTGGCGTCAATGTCAAGGGGTCAGAAGTAACGCCAGCGAAGGACGTTCGGATAGGGCAGCTCCAGGCCCGGCGTCTCGGCGATGGCCTGCTCGGCCACCTCGGGCGTGAACTCGATGCGCAGCACTGCTTCGAGGTCCGCCCGCCGCTGGAACGTCATGCGCAGGTCGAGCGCCCGCCGCTGCCAGCCCTGCCGGTCCCAGAACGCCTCGACCTCGCGGGCGGAGTAGGCCGGCACGGTACGCGAGAACCAACGGCCGAACGAGCCCCGGGTGGCGTCGAGGTCGAGGACGAAGGCCGCCCCGCCCCGGCGTACGACCCGGGACAGTTCGCGCAGTCCCGGCTCACAGCCGGGCCCGAAGAAGTACGCCCATCGCGCCATGGCCACGTCCACCCCGGCGTCCGGCAGCGGCAGGTCCTGGGCCGTGGCGGCGTGCACGCTCACGTTGGCCAGCCCGGCGCAACGCCGGCGGGCCAGCACGGCGAGGTCCCCGTGCGGCTCCACGCCGATCACGTGGGACGCCTCCGCGGCCAGGACCGGCAGGTGGTAGCCGGTGCCGCAGCCGATGTCGAGCACGGTGGCGTCGTCCCAGGGGCGCAGGGCGCGCATCGCCGAGTCGGCCGCGCCCTCGGGGTCGACGGCGCGGTTCTCCAGCTCGTAGACCTGGGGTGTGTTCCAGATGTTCGGGCTCGGGATCGCACCTTTCGCTATCCGTGGCATGCCTTAACGCTAGGGCCTCGCGCGCCAGATCGGCTTGTCCGGCTTAGGCTGGCAGCGTGGCTGACGTCATCCGAGTGCCCAATGCGAAGATCGCGTTGAGCACCGCTTCGGTATATCCGGAACGCACTCCTGACGCGTTCGAACTGGCCGCGCGCCTCGGCTACGACGGCGTGGAGATCATGGTCGGCGCCGACCCGGTGAGCCAGGACATCGACGTGATCGAACGGCTTTCCGAGCATTATGAGATACCCGTTCTGGCCATCCACGCGCCCTGTCTGCTGGTCACCCAGCGGGTTTGGGGCCGTGACCCGTGGGCCAAACTGGTCAAGGCGCAGAAGGCGGCCGAGCGGCTGGGGGCCTCGACGGTCGTGGTGCATCCGCCGTTCCGCTGGCAGCGCGAATACGCCCGCGACTTCGAGCACGGCCTGGCCAGGATGCGCGACGAGACAGGTGTCAAGTTCGCGGTGGAGAACATGTTCCCGCTGCGCGCCAGGGGCAACGACGTGGTGCCCTACTCGCCCGACTGGAACCCGATCGACTACGACTTCCCGCAGGTCACGCTGGACCTGTCGCACACGGCCGTGTCGGGCTCCGACGCCATGGAGATGGCCGTCAAGCTCGGCGACAGGCTGGCGCACCTGCACCTGGCCGACGGCCTGGGCGTGACGAACAAGGACGAGCACCTGGTGCCCGGCAGGGGCAACCAGCCGTGCGCGCGGATGCTGGAGCGGCTGGCCGGCACCGGCTACACGGGGCTCGTGGTCCTGGAGATCAACACCCGCAAGGCGGCCAGCCGCACCGAGCGGATCGACGATCTGGCGGAGGGGCTGGCCTTCGCCCGGCTGCACCTGGCGGCGTCCACATGAAGACAGGGCCGATCAAGGATCTGGGCAGAGCCTTCGACCGGGTGGCCGACGCGTACGACGCGGGGCGGCCCTGCTACCCCGACGAGCTCTACCACGCGCTGACCGACGTGTCCGGCATCGACCTCGACGGCGCCACCACGGTCGACGTCGGCGCGGGCACCGGCATCATGACGCGCGCGCTGAGGGCGCGCGGCTCGCAGGTCATCGCGGTGGACCCGGGCGAGGCGATGCTGACGCGGCTGGTGTCCAGGGCCGCCGACAGGCAGGGCACGCCGCTGGCCGCCGTGCTGGCCGACGGCAACGAGCTGCCGCTGGCCGACGGGGTGGCGGATCTGGTGACGTACGCGCAGTCGTGGCACTGGCTGGATCCCGTGGCCTCGATCACCGAGGCGCGGCGGGTGCTCAGGCCGGAGGGGGCCATCGCGGGTTGCTGGAACTTCCATCACGCGGCGCAGGCCGAGTGGCTGGCGGCCTATGAGGCGCGGCTGGCGGAGGAGGTCTCCTCCTACTGGGGGCCGGCGGTGGAGGAGTGGTCGGTGCCGCCGATCGCCGCGGCCTTCGAGGTGATCGAGGAGCGCTGGATCCCCTGGACCAGGCTGATCGGCATCGAGCAGTTCCTGCTCGACCTGCGCTCCCACTCGTACATGGCGGCGTTGTCGCCCGAGCGCGCCGACGAGCTGGTCGGGCGGCAGCGGGCGGAGTTGCGCAAGGAGTTCCCAGAAGGCGTGCTCTCCGTGCCGATGCGGGTCTATCTGGCGGTGGGCAAGTGACACAGGGGAGGGCGGCCGAGCCACCTCAGGGGGAGAGGCCATGAGCGCGGTGAAGAGGCGTCCTGGGCGCAGGCCGGGGTCGGCCGACACACGTGGGGAGATTCTCACGGCGGCGCGCAGGGTGTTCGCCGAGAAGGGGTTCGACAAGGCGACCGTGCGGGGCATCGCCAGGGAGGCGAAGGTCGATCCCGCGCTCGTACATCACTATTTCGACACAAAAGAGGGCATGTTCGTCGCTGCGATGCAGCTTCCGATCACCCCTCAGGAGATCATCCCGCTGTTGCTGGAGGGCCCGCGCGAGGAGATCGGGGAGCGGCTCGTACGCATGATCCTGCGCGTCACCGCCAGCCCCGAGACCCGCGAGCCGATGGTGGCGCTGATCCGCTCGGCCATGACGAACGACCAGGCGCTCGCCATGTTCAGGGAGTTCATCTCGAACGCCCTGCTCTTCCAGGTGGCCGACCGGTTCCAGGTGCCGCACCTGCGCATCGAGGCGGCCTTCGCGCAGATGTTCGGCGTGATCATGGGCCGCTACGTGATCAAACTGGAACCGCTGGCGAGCGCCAGTCACGACGAGCTCGTCGAGCTGCTCGCGCCGACCGTCCAGAGGTACTTCACGGGATAGAGCATTGTTCTGGAGACGGCGATGACCTTAGGGTATGTCGAGTGACCAAGTAAAGTTACTCGTGGGTAGGATTGTGAGGCATGCCTGCGCAGCGGGTGACCGTACGCTGACAGCATCGTCGTCTTGGGAGGATCCCGTGCTCTGGGTAGCCATCATCGGGCTCGTCATGACCGTCCTGGCGGTGGGCGTGGCCGGCCGCAGGGTGATGTTCCTGTTCCGGCTCGCGACCGTGGGGCCGCCCGCCCCCGAGCGGATCGACTATGCCAGGACACATGTGGGCGATGAGGTCAAGGCGCAGCTCGTCGAGGTGTTCGGGCAGAAGAAGCTGCTCAAGTGGACACCGTCGGGCACCGCCCACTTCTTCGTCATGTGGGCGTTCTTCATCTTGCTGACCGTCTATGTGGAGGCGTACGGCGCGATCATCCAGGGGGCGATCACCGGCACCCCCGACTTCCACATCCCGCTCATCGGGACCTGGGGCGTGCTCGGCTTCCTGCAGGACTTCATCGCGGTGGCGTGCCTGCTCGGCCTGGTCGCCTTCGCGATCATCCGGGTCAAGAACTCTCCCAAGTCGCTGGGCCGCGACTCCCGCTTCTCCGGCTCGCACCTGGGCGGCGCGTGGCTCGTGCTGTTCATGATCTTCAACATCATCTGGACGTTGTTCCTGGCCAGGGGCGCGGCCGCGGCCAACGGGAACTTCCCCTACTCCTCGGGCGCGTTCGTCTCGCTCGGGCTCGGCGACGTGCTGCCGGCCAGCTCGCTGCTGGAGGAGATCGCGCTGATCCTGCACATCGGCTTCATGCTGGTGTTCCTGGTCATCGTGGTGAACTCCAAGCACCTGCACATCTTCACCGCCCCGCTCAACGTGCTCTTCTCCCGCCGCCCCGACGGCCTCGGCGGCGCGCAGGAGATGCGCGTGGACGGCAAGGTGGTCGACTTCGAGGACGAGGACCTCGATCCTGAGCGGCTCGGGCGCGGCAAGATCGGCGACACCACGTGGAAGGGCTTCCTCGACTTCTACTCCTGTACGGAGTGCGGCCGCTGCCAGTCGCAGTGCCCCGCGTGGAACACCGACAAGCCGCTGTCACCGAAGATGCTCATCCTCGACCAGCGCGACCACGCCTTCGCGGTGGCCCCTTATTTGATGGCGGCAAACCAGGAGCACCAAGACACGGATGTGCTGGCGCTGCTGAACAAGCCGCTCGTCGGCGAGGAGGGCGTGATCCACCCCGACGTGCTCTGGTCCTGCACCAACTGCGGCGCCTGCGTCGAGCAGTGCCCGGTGGACATCGAGCACATCGACCACATCCTCGACATGCGCCGCTACCAGGTGATGGTGGAGTCGTCGTTCCCGTCCGAGGCGGGGGTGATGGTGAAGAACCTGGAGAACAAGGGCAACCCGTGGGGGATGTCCGAAATGAAGCGGGCCGACTGGATCGAGGACCTGGACTTCGAGGTCGAGGTCGTCGAGGAGAAGATGCCCGAGGACGCCGAATACCTGTTCTGGGTGGGCTGCGCGGGCGCGCTGGAGGATCGGGCCAAGAAGACCACGAAGGCCGTCGCGGAGCTGCTGCACATCGCGGGCGTGAAGTTCGCGGTGCTCGGGCCGATGGAGGCGTGCACGGGCGACCCGGCGCGGCGGCTGGGCATGGAATACCTGTTCAACATGCTCGCCCAGCAGAACATCGAGACGCTCAACGAGGCCGGCGTGAAGAAGATCGTGGCCACGTGCCCGCACTGCTTCAACACCCTCGCTAACGAGTATCCGCAGCTCGGCGGCACCTACGAGGTCGTGCACCACACGCAGTTGCTCTCGAAGCTGGTCGACGAGGGCCTGCTCACCCCGGTCACGCCGATCGAGGAGAAGATCACCTACCACGACCCGTGCTTCCTCGGCCGCCACAACAAGGTCTACTCCCAGCCCCGCGACATCATGTCGAAGGTCCCCGGGGTGCAGACCCAGGAGATGCACCGCCACAAGGACCGCGGCTTCTGCTGCGGCGCCGGAGGGGCGCGCATGTGGATGGAGGAGCGCATCGGCAAGCGCATCAACACCGAGCGGGTGGACGAGGCGCTGACCACGAACCCTGACACGGTCTCCACCGCCTGTCCGTTCTGCATGGTGATGCTGGGCGACGCCATCAACGAGAAGAAGAACAGCGGCGAGGCCAAGGAATCACTCGAAGTCGTGGACGTCGCGCAGCTCTTGATCAAGTCGGTCAAGGGAGCTTCCTGACTGCTGTCAGTCGGACTCCTCCACACCTGCTGTGGAGGAGTTTCCCACGTCAATGGGGCTGGCTACCCGAAACCTGGCATCCACATAACGGGAAAATCACGGTAACCTCAACGTCGCATGGCCTTATTCGACGGGGAGGGGGCTCGTGATGGGCGTCGTTGTCACGGACGCCGAAGTCACCCTGGCCGACGTGCTCTCGCTCCGACTCGCCATCGACGAACCACTGGAAGACGGCACCGAACTCGTTCTCAGGCATCGCACCACGGGGGTGGAACGCGACGTGCTGCTCGGAACTCCACGCGCTCGGGCGCGCGAGGTCTCGCTGGCGGTCTCGCTGGCGCCGCTGGAGCTCACCACCGGGCGCTGGGACGCCTACCTGCGCCATGAAGGCAAGCGCAGCAGGCTGCGCAGCGTCGATCCGGGCTTCTCGCTCGACCACCTCGACGCCTACTCGCTCTGCCAACGGACCCTCGCCTACCGCTCCTACCGCACCCGCAACGGTTTTCTGGCGCTGAAGATCTCCGACGCCGAGCCGGTGGCCGAGGTGCGCTCCATCTGGTTCAGGGAGGGCCGCTTCGAGGTGATGGGCCTGCTGGCCTTCACCGGCCTCGAGGACGACGACTCGCGCCACGAGGCCATGCTGACCCTGGACCGCAGGCAGACCAGCGCGCACCTGTCGGCCACGGCCACGGTGCAGGGCGTGCGCTTCCACGCCGCCGTCTCGCTCGTGGACGTGCTGGCCGCCGACCCCGACGGCGCCGCGAACTCCGGCACCTGGGAGCCCGCGCTGGAGGTCGACGGCGTGCCCACGCCGCTGCGGCTCGGCGCGCGGCACGACGACGTGGACGGCAAACGCCGGCGCCTGCACTATCCGTCGGCCAGAGTGGACGACGTGCTCATCCAGCCCTGCTACACCGCGGACGACGAGCTGCGGATCGAGGTCGGCGGATGAAGGTCAGCCTGGTCCTCGCCTCCGCGTACGGCATGCGCGGCGACGTGCGCGCCACGCTGAACCTGGCCACCGCGCTGGCCGAGCGCCACGACGTCGAGGTGATCAGCGTCAGGCGGCAGAAGGAGAAGCCGTTCTTCCCCATCGGCCCCAAGGTCACCATGCGCAGCGTGGTCGACGCCCGTCCCGGGGTCAGGCACCTGCTGCCGCGCGGGCAGGTAGGCACCGAGGTGGCGCTCTGGCGGGTGCTGCGCAACCTCAAGTCCGACGTGCTCATCACGACGAGGCCGGGAATCGGCGTCCAGGCCGCCAGGCACGCGCCGCGCGAAACGATCAAGATCGCCAGGGAGTGGGGCCGGCCGGCCGTGCCGGGTCCCGTCAAACGCTTCTATCCGCGCCTGAGCGCCGTCGTGACGGCCACGGAGTCGGCCCAGGAGGAGTGGAGCAAGCTCCTCGGCGACGGGCCCTCCGTGCTCAGCGTGCTGGACGCGCTGCCGAACGGCCCGTGGCCGCGCTCGCGGATGGACAACCGCATCGTGGCCGCGGGCGGGCGGTGGGTGCCGGTGAAGGCGTACGACCGGCTGATCAGGTCGTTCGCGATCGTGGCCGACAAGCGGCCCGACTGGCGGCTTCGGCTGTACGGAGGCGGCCCCGAGGAGCGGCGGCTGCGCTCGCTGGTGCGCGAACTCAACCTGCACAACCACGTCTACTTCATGGGCACCACGCCGGACCTGGCGGGCGAGTTCGCCAAGGCGTCGATCGTGGCCAACACCTCGCGCAGCGAGGACCTCGGCATGACGGTGCTGGAGGCCATGGGGTGCGGGGTGCCCGTGGTGGCCTTCGAGGGCGCCAGGGGGCCCAGGGAGTTCGTGGCGACGGGGTACAACGGGGTGCTGGTGCCCGAGGTGGACAGCGACCTGCAGTTGTTCGCCGGCGCGCTGCTGGCGCTGATCGACGACGAGCGCAGGCGGCGCTCGCTGGCGGCGGGCGCGCGTGACACGGCCGCGCGGCACGCGGCCGACGAGGTGGCCGAGCAGTGGGAGAAGCTGATCGCCGACCTCCGCTGACGACAGGCCCTCATACCTGTTACGGGTACCGTAGGAGCATGCATGGGTACAGCGGAGACAAGCAGGCATATCTGACGCGCCTGCGGCGAATCGAGGGGCAGATCAGAGGTCTGCAACGCATGGTCGATGACGACGCCTACTGCATCGACGTGCTCACCCAGGTCTCCGCGGCGACCAGGGCGCTGCAGGCGGTGGCGCTGGGGCTGCTGGAAGAGCACATCTCGCACTGCGTGGCCGACGCGATCAACACGGGCGGTCCCGAGGCCGAGGCGAAGGTGAAGGAGGCGTCCGCGGCCATCGCGCGCCTCGTCCGTTCGTAAGTCGTACGACGTTCTCGTCCGTAAGTCGGAGACCGGCCAGTGGATTGACTAGTTATGGGAAACCCCGGGAACTAGGTCCCCGGGGCTAGTAATCGAGTTGGTCCTTCAGCGGCTCGCCGAAGTCCGCAATCCGAGCGCGTCGTCGAGTTCGTCCAAGGTCAGCCGCCGCTCGCTGACTGCCACAGCGGTAAGCACCTCGGCGTAGAGCGCAATCTCGTCCAACGCGACACGGTCGTGGACCCGAGAGTCCAGGTCGTCGTGCCCCACCGCGTCGTCCTTCCTTCCGCAGCCCACACCCTCTACGAGGTTACGGCGGAGGCCCTTCCGGCGACATGGCCCATCGGAGTCATTCCTTTCCGCGCCGCGGGGCCCCTGGTGGGATCATTTCCCGAATCCGAGATCACAATTCAGCGTATTTGCTGTTATCAGAAGTGTTAGAACGATATAGGAGGAGTAAGAGGGAAATAGCGGCATTTGTGGTTTAAGTGAGACCCGTGTGGTTGTCGTCCCGTTCGTGCACCATCCTGCGTACGAGCGCCGCCTGCCCGGCCAGCCCCCGCTCCGGCACCTTGGCCCCCGTCAGACGCCCCCAGGCGAGCCCCGTGGCGTACGCGGCCCCGAGCACCGCCGCCGCGCTCCCCCGGTCCGGTGGCGCCACCTCCAGCACCGGCGCGGGCGCGGTCGAGACCCCGCCCGTACGGACCGGGAAGCCCTCCGGCTCCGTCGACTCGGCGGCCGACGTCCCGGTGCGCCCCGCGAGCCGCAACTCCTCGTACGCCAGCCGCAGCCGATGGTCCAGCCGCCCCGGCAGCGCCCCCTTGGAGTCGGACAGGTCGGCCAGGAACCCGGCCGCCGCCCGCCGGGGGTCCGGCACGAAGGACAGGGCCTCCACGAGGTCGTACAGGGCGTGGGAGAAGTGCGCCTCGGAGTCGGTCTCCACGTGCAGGGCCCGGCACAGCCGCGCGGGGCAGCGCTCCAGCCACGCCCGCCGTACGGCCTCGTCGTCCTCGTGCAGGTCGTCGAGGCCCGGGCGGCGCAGAATGGGCTCGACCATCGTGAGCAGCGCGAGCGCGCGCGGCCTGAAGCGGGTGTCGAGGAGCAGGATCTGGGCGGTGTCCGCCATGATGGCGGCCAGCCTGAGCGCGGCCCGCGGCTGACCGGCCCGCAGGCGCTCCGCCACCAGCGTGACGAGGTTGAGCAGCGGCGGCGCGGGCAGCCAGCGCACCCACTCGTCGCCGGGCAGCGAGCGGCGCAGATATTCGCCGAACACCGTGATCAGCCGCTCGTTGCCGTCGAAGGCGGGCGCGTACGCGCACCACATGACCGTCCCCCAGACGGCCGCCACCGTGCTCGGCACGTCGGAGGCGAAGATCTCGCCGAACGCCGTCAGCGGGTAGTCCAGCTCCGACTTGAGCCCGGCGCCGCGTACGAGCTGCCTGACCTGCTCGGTGAGGTGCGCGGGCACGTCGGGCCCGACGAACGACTGCGTGGAGCCTGGCTCGGCGTGGAAGTCGTGGCCGGGCGGCACCACGGAGTCGGGCAGCACCCCCGCGGGATGCCCCACCTGACGCGCCCGCGTGCCCCTCGGCGGCGGGGCGAGGTGCCAGCGGCCGTCGGCGGGATCGTGCAGATGCCAGCGCGCGTGCGCGCCGAAAAGCCAGCGATCTCCCGCTGGAGTCACAAGGATTCTCACTGCCAGCACATGGGCGCGATCAGGCACGGAAAGCCCCTGCCAGCGCGGGTCCGCGACCATCGCGCGGACCTCCGCCTCGGCGGCGGTGAACGCATCCCAGGGTGGCACGGCGGTCATCGTACTGGGAGTACTCGGATCATCCATCGGCATTTCACGGCAGAATGGCCGCTATGAGGGCGAAGGTAGTAGGGATGTTGGTGGTCGGCAGCGTGCTCTCCGGTTGCGGCACGGCTACGTCGGCGCAGCCGACCCCTACCGGACCAGGCATACTCACGCTACAGAACGCCACACCGCCCGCGCCCGGCGGGGAGGTGGGTGAGGCGTCGACGGAGTTCGACAACGCCGGCGACCTGTCGATGTGGACCAAGCTCAGCTCGACCGAGAAGGACATCGACCGGCTCACCAAGTTCGACGTGAACAAGACCGTGAAGGGCTCGATGTACCTGGAGCCCAAGGTTTCGGCCTGGTTCGACGGCTTCCGCGGGCCCTACGTGTACCAGGAACTGGCCGGCGACATCGTCATGTACGCCCGGGTCAAGGTCACGGGCAAGAGCGGCGGGCAGCCCAAGCGGAAGTTCTCGCTCGGTGGGCTCATGGCCCGCCAGCCGAACTCCTACGTCAAGCCCAACTGGGTCTCGGTCACCACCGGCACCGCGGAGAAGAGCGGCCAGGTCGAGGTGAAGTACACCCAGGACGGCAGCTCCAAACCGAAGGAGCTGACCGTCAAGAGCGGCTGGGTGGACCTCGCGCTGGCCAGGGTCGGCCGCGTCTTCGTCGCGCTGTACAAGGAGGACAACGGCAAGTGGAAGGTGGGCCAGCGCTGGCCGTCCACCCTGCCCGACGTGCTCCAGTGGGGCGTGACCGCCTACACCGACTGGGACAGCTACAGCCTGCTCCAGAAGGACGCGACCAAGGGCAACGCCAAGCAGGTCACCGGCGTGCCCGACCTCAAGCTCACGGTCGACTTCGTCCGTTTCCTGAGGCCGGAGCTGCCGGAGTACGCCGACCCGCTCAACACCGCGTCGGTGCCGGACGCCGTCCTGATCAAAGCGATGACGCCTGCCGGTGCCTGAGTGCCTTGGCCATGTAGCCGTCCGGCGTGCGGGCGAAGGAGTCGCGGTCGTCGTCGGTGAGCTCACGCACGATCTTGCCGGGCACCCCGGCGACGAGCACCCCGGCGGGGATCTTCTTGCCGGGGCCCACGAGCGCTCCGGCCGCCACCAGCGTGCCCGCGCCGATGTGGGCGCCGCCCAGCACGATCGCTCCGATGCCGATCAGCGCGCCGGACTCCACATGAGCGCCGTGGACCATGGCCTTGTGGCCCAGGCTGACGCGGTCTTCCAGGATCGCGGGCTCGCCGGGATCGGAGTGCAGGCACGACAGATCCTGTACGTTGCACTCCTCGCCGACCTCGATCCGCTCGTCGTCCCCCCGGAGAACGGAGCCGTACCAGATGCTGGATGCTCGGCCCACCCGTACGTTGCCGACCACGACGGCGCCGTGAGCTATGTACGCATCGGGGTGTATGTCCGGGACTGCTCCGTTGTCCAACGCTGCTATGTACATTCGAGACATCGTAATTCCAGCTCTGGGTATGGCGTTCGGGTTGCGGACGTGGGCAGATGGCAGGAAAGTCGTTTCCTGACGTCCCGTTGCCAGACCCTCACAACCCGCAGTTTTCCCCCGCCTCACGCAAACCACCCTTAGGTAACCCCCATGACACACCAGCACGAGAGCATTCCCGACCTGATGCAAGAGGACACCTTCGAAGTCGTGATGCGCGGCTACAACCGCCGTCAGGTCCACGACTACATGATCCGTACCCGTAACCAGATCCGGGATCTGGAAGAGCGGCTGGCCCGGGCGATCGAACAGGCCGAGCAGGGCCGTATCGAGCTGGCCGACGCCCGGCGGCGCATGGTCGAGACCCCGCAGAGCTATGAAGACCTCAGCCCCAGGCTCGCGCAGATCCTCCGGCTCGGGGAGGAGGAGGCCAACTCCAAGCGCGAGGACGCCGAGGCCGAGGCCTCCAGCGTCCGCGAGGCGGCCAAGTCCGAGTCCGAGCGGCTCGTCACCACCTCCAGAGAGACCGCCGACAAGATCCTCACCTCCGCGCAGGCCGAGGCCGAGCGCCGGGTCGGCGAGGCCACGCAGGCCGCCGAGCGCATGCTGGCCCAGGCGGGCAGCGACGCGGAGGAGCAGCTCACCGCCGCCCGCACCGAGTCGGAGAGCTCGCTCAAGGAGGCCCAGGCCGAGGCCGAGCGGCTGGTCAGCGGCGCCAGGGCGGAGTCGGAGCAGGTGATGCAGAACGCCAACGCCCAGGCCGAGCAGCTCGTGACCGGAGCGCGTGGCGAGGCCGACGCGATGCTCGCCACGGCGCGGCAGCGCACCGCGACGCTGGACGAGCAGGCGGGGCGGCGGGTCGAATACCTGTCCAACACCCACACGGAGGTCGTGCGGCGGCTGACGGAGGTCAGCTCGGTGCTCGCCGACCTCATGCGCAGCGAGTCGAACGCCGGTCCGCTCGTCCCCGACGCCCTCGCGCCGCCGGCCCTCCAGAGCCCTCAGGACGACGTGCGGGTCATCGTCGAGGAGGAGGAGACGGGCGGGGAGCCGGAGCAGCCTGAGCAGCTTGAGCAGCCCGCTCTCGCTCAGGAGGAGAGCATCTCGGACGACACCGACGTGCACACCACCATCCGGGTGGCGCGGGCGCACAAGTAACCGCGGCGCAGGGCTCCACGGAGCGGAAGCCCCCGCCCCCGATAGGGTCGGAGGCTTCCGCGTTCGTGGCCCCTCCTGATTGGGGGCCCGGTACCGGGGCCGCCGAGACGCTGGACCCGGCACCGGGCTGCTTGTGGACGCAGGCCGCGGAACGCTCCACGACCTGGTCAAAGAGGTGCGGGGCCGGCCCGCCACGATTGTTGCTCGCCGGTCCGCCTCTCCTGGTCCCGGAGCTGGTCGCGCAGACCGTCCGGGTCGTCCGCGTCGATGGTCATCGCACATCCGTCGTCACGCTGCGCCGCGTTGAGCGGATGGTGTCTCGTGGCCCACCAGCGGCCCGCGTCGCTCCGCCAGATGGTCCACTGGGGGTACTCCCGGGCGATCTCGGCAAGATGCCGATCAAAGGACATCGCTGTCCGCCTTTCCCGGGCCCCCAGGCGAGGTTCCATCTCCTTAGAAGATGCTGCACCTCTCTAGAGAATTCAATGATCGTGACGGACAGGTCAACCTATCGCTTGACAGATCCACTTGAATCAAGCGTCGAAGTCGTACTGGAGTACATAGGCCGCCGAGTCCAGAACCATCTCGTTGACCTCGATCGGCAGCCCGCCCGACGTGTACGCGGTCCGCGAGATGACGATCACCGGTGTGCCGCCCGGCAGATCGAGCAGCCCGCTCTCCAGCGGCCCGGGCATGCGGGCACGCACCTCCTCGGTGAAGTGGGCGGGAGGAACGCCCAGATCGCTCAGCCTGGCGTAGACGCCACCAGGGCCGGTGTCCTCCGACGTGATAGCGCTGCCCTCGACGAGGGTGGCGGGGAAGTAGGACGTGGCCAGTTGCACAGGCCTGGTGTCGACCGAGTAGCGCCGCCGTCGAACCCATACCTCGGCGCTCTCGAGGACGCCGGCGACCTCCTCGGTGGCTCGCTCCAACGCGACCTCGACGTGATCCACGACGAAGGGCCGGCCGCGTGTGTCGGCGTCCCAGATGGCCCGCCCCTGTCCCCACTGCTCTCGTGACAGACGGCGCGAGCCGTGTCTGCGTATCGGTTTGAACAGCCGCACGTAAACCCCCGAACCTCGTCTGGGCACCGCCAGCCCTTCGTTGATCAGTACGGCAAGCGCCTGCCTGGCGGTGGCTCGTGCGATTGCGTAGTCGGCCATGAGCGCGTTCTCGCCCGGTAGTCGGTCCCCGTCGCGCAGTTCGCCGGACAGAATCCGGGCGCGGAGGCCGTCGGCGATGCGTCGATAGATAGGGGGCTCGTGGGGTACCGGGGATTCAGACAACTTTGATCACCCTCTGTCACCAACCAGGTTGTGGCGTCTCCAGAGAACTTGCCCCGTCTTGTCCACGATCGCACAGAAGAAGGTGATGGTCCCGGGCAGATTTTGAGCGGATCGTGCCCAAGTGGTGAATTCGGCGATGTTTTAGCGGGCCGTTACCGTGGAACGGTCCCGGCCGGTATTCGATCGGCCCACCAGCGGCGAGTAACCAAAGCGAAGATCACCGCGCCTGCCGTGTTGAGCAGGACGTCGTCCACCGAGGAGAAACGGCCCAGGCGGAGCACGTACTGGAGGACCTCGACCAGGACCGAAAATGCCGCCGCGACGGCCGCAACGCGAGCCGGACAGGACATGGCGCGGCTGCGCACCGGCAGCAGCGCGCCCAGCGCGGCGAAGACCAGCAGGTTGCCTCCGACCTGCACCGACGCCACCTCCCACGGCACGTGGGCCAGGTCGGCGAGGTCGGCGAAGGGGACCAGGCCGACTCCTGCCGGGCCGTCCGACGGCGTGAGGATCATCCATATCCATGGCACGGTCCCGGCCACGATGCCGATGTCGGCGATCGAGGTGCGCAGGGGTGCCTGATGGCCGGCGCGGGCGCGGTGGCGGGAGAGGAGCAAGATTGCTAGCAAGGCCAGGGGGAGCGCAAAGGTACCAGCAATAATGACGTTTCCCCACAATTCCCACGTCCGCGCCATCCGACCATCATGGCGATGATCTAGGGGTACCGGAAGATGTCTATCTGGACAGGTCCGGGCGGACGGGCAGATGATCGTTCAGGAAGTCGAGCGCGACCCGCCATGTACGCTCCGCTGCCTCCGGTTGGTAGAACATCGGCGCCTCACTGTTGGTGAAGGCGTGCCCGGCCTCTTCCTCGACGTGCATGACCACGTTCGGCCGGCCCTCGGCCGCCCGCTCCACGACGGCCACCCGGTCCCGCGTGATGTAGGGGTCGCTGCCGCCGAAGACCAGCAGGAGCGGCGCCTGGATGCGGTCCATCAGCCCGGTCGCCTCGGGGACGGCGGAGCCGTACAGGGACACGACCGCGCCCAGCTCGATCTGGGTGGCCAGCATGTAGTCGACCGAGCCGCCCAGACAGAAGCCGACCGCGCCGACGCCGCCGCTCACCTCGGGCAGGGACTCCAGGTGGGCGACCGTGAGCGCGCAGTCGGCCACTCCCTGCGCGAGGTCGAAGCCGCTGGCCAACTCGATCGAGGCCGCCGTGCCCTCGGGCGTGTGCTCACCGCGCCAGTGCGGCTGCAAGCGCCAGAACAGATCGGGCGCGGCCACCACGTAGCCGCGAGAGGCCAGGTCGATGGCCACTTTCTCGATGTATGAGCTGATGCCGTAGATCTCCTGCACGACAAGGATTCCGGGCCCTGTCGCCGCGTCGGGAAACCACAGCTGTACGTCGAAAGAGCCGTCATGGGCGGCGATTCGATCTGTTCGGTTCTGCATGTCCACCAGCATCGCGCATAGCGCGCGCCGCGTTCGGGCGAGACGATGCGATCGGAGGTTCCGTGTCCCGGAACCCTCTGTTGTCCACAGCGGCACCGCGATCTATACCGGGAGCGAGGGAGAGATGAGGAGACAGTTGTGCTGACCCATTTCATCGGGGGACTGCCGGTGGCCGTGGGCAAGGCGTTCCCCGTCCACGATCCGGTGACGGGCGCCCTGGCCAGGCAGGTCCACGAGGCCGACCCCGAGATCGTCGACCGGGCGGTGCGCGCGGCCAGGGAGGCGGCCCGCGACTGGGCGGCGCTGCCCGTCGGCGAGCGCGCGGGGTGGATGCGCCGCCTGGCCGAGGGCATCGAGGCGCGCTTCGACGACCTGGTGGCGGCCGAGATCGCCGACACGGGCAAGCCGCTCGACCAGACGCGCACGCTCGACATCCCGCGCGGCATCGCCAACTTCCGCGCCTTCGCCGACATCGCCGCCCAGCGCCCCGACGACGCCTTCCACCTGTCGGGCCTGCTCAGCTACACCGTGCGCAGGCCGCTCGGCGTGGTCGCCGTGATCGTCCCGTGGAACCTGCCCTTCCTGCTCATGACCTGGAAACTCGCGCCGGCGCTCGTCGCGGGCAACACCGTGGTCGTCAAGCCGTCGGAGCAGACGCCGGGCTCGGCCGCCGTGTTCGCCGAGATCTGCGCCGACGCCGGCCTCCCGCCCGGCGTGGTCAACATCATCTTCGGGTACGGCTCCGCCGGCCAGCTCCTCGTCGAGCACCCCGGCGTGGACGCCGTGACGTTCACCGGATCCACCAGGACCGGCTCGGCGATCATGCGCACGGTGGCCGACCGGGTCACGCCGATCTCGTTCGAGCTGGGCGGCAAGAACGCCGGGGTGATCTTCGAGGACTGCGACCTCGACCGGGCCGTCGAAGGCACGGTGAAGTCGGTCTTCACCAACGGCGGCCAGGTCTGCCTGTGCACGGAGCGGCTCTACGTACACCGCTCGATCTTCGAGGAGTTCTGCGCCCGGCTGGCCGTGCGCGCCCAGGAGATCGAGCCGCAGCCCATGATCTCCGCCGAACACCGCGAGAAGGTGCTCTCCTACTACGCCCTGGCCCGCTCGGAGGGAGCCAAGGTGCTCACAGGAGGGAGTGTCCCCGTGTTCGGTGATCATCGCGATTCCGGATATTTCGTGGAACCCACGGTGGTGACAGGCTTATCGGAATGGTCGAGGTTCAACAGGGAGGAGATCTTCGGTCCCGTGTGCCACGTCGCGCCCTTCGACAGCGAGGCCGAGGCGATCGACCTGGCCAACGGCAGCGACTACGGCCTGGCCGCGACGGTGTGGACCACCAGCCTCGACCGCGCGCACCGGGTGGCCCAGCGCCTGGAGGCCGGGCTCGTCTGGGTCAACACCTGGTACCTGCGCGACCTGCGTACCCCGTTCGGCGGCGTGAAGCTGTCGGGCATCGGCCGGGAGGGCGGCACCCGGTCACTCGACTTCTACTCTGAACCCACCACGATCACCATCAAACTGGAGCAGCCCGATGCATGACGAATGGTCCCAGGCAGTGGACGGGCGCGCCCAGGCCGCCGACAGGCTGGCGGAGGCGGCGCGCTCGGGCAAGCCATGTGCGCCGATCAGGGACCTGGTCAGCACGGCGGCCGACGGGTACGCCGTACAGGAGATCAACACCAGGCGGGCGCTCGGCGAGGGGCGGCGGCTGGTCGGGCGGAAGGTCGGCGTGACGAACCCGGTGCTGCAGGCGCGCTTCGGGATCGACCAGCCGGACTTCGGCATGTTGTTCGCGGACATGTCCTACTGCGACGGGCTGCCCATCCCGCTGGAGCGTTTCCTGCAGCCCCGCGCCGAGGCGGAGGTCGCGCTGGTCTTCGGCCGGAGCCTGGAGGGCGGGCCCTTCACGGTGGCCGACGTGATCAGGGCGGTGGAGTTCGCGCTGCCCGCCATCGAGATCGCCGACTCCCGGATCGCCGACTGGGACATCACGCTGGCCGACACGGTCGCGGACAACGCCTCTGCGGGCGCGTTCGTGCTGGGCAACACGCCCGTGTCGCTGATGGGGCTCGACCTGCGGGCGGCCGGGATGACCATGACGCGGGGCGGGCAGGAGGTCTCGACCGGCTCGGGCGAGTCGTGCCTGGGCAACCCGCTCAACGCCGCCGTCTGGCTGGCCACCCGGCTGGGCCGCACCGACCACCCGCTGCGGGCCGGTGACGTGGTGCTGACCGGCGCGCTCGGGCCCGTGGTGCCCGTCGAGCAGGGAGATGTGTTCGAGGCGCGGATCGAGGGGCTCGGCTCGGTGCGGGCGGTGTTCGGCAAGTGAGACCCAGGGCCATCCGGGTTCCGGGCAAGGCCACCCCCCGAGGGCGGTTCCCGCACGTCAAGCGCGCCGGCGACTTCCTGTACGTCTCGGGTACGAGTTGCCGGCGCCATGACGACACGTTCGTGGGCGTGGAGGTGGACAAGTTCGGGACCACGAACCTGGACATCCGCGCCCAGACCCGGGCGGTCATCGAGAACATCGGCGACATCCTCAAGGCCGCGGGCGGCTCGCTCGCGGACCTCGTGCAGATCACCACGTATCTGGTGAACATGAACGACTTCATGGGTTACAACGAGGTCTACTCCGAGTTCTTCGACGAGGAGGGCCCCACGAGGACCACGATCGCGGTGCACCAGCTCCCGCACCCGCATCTCCTCATCGAGATGCAGGCCGTCGCCTACCACCCACAGGAGCGATCATGATTCCTCCCATCGACCTCACCAAATGGATCGACGAGCACGCTCACCTGCTCAAGCCGCCGGTCGGCAACAAGGTGGTCTTCGAGGCGACGGACGACTTCATCGTGATGGTGGTCGGCGGGCCCAACTTCAGGACCGACTTCCACGTGGACCCGTTCGAGGAGCTGTTCTACCAGGTACGCGGCAACATGCACGTCGACGTCGTCACCGGGAACGGTCCTGAGACCGTGCACATCAGGGAGGGCCAGATGTGGTTGTTGCCGGCGCGCGTGCCGCACTCCCCGCAGCGGCCGGAGGCTGGGTCCGTGGGGCTGGTGGTGGAGCGGATCCGGCCGGAGGGTGAGCTGGAGAGGTTCCGGTGGTACTGCATGGAGTGCACGGCTCCCGTCCACGAGGTGGAGCTGCAGGTACGCGACATCGTCAAGGACCTGCCGCCCGTCTTCGAGGCGTTCTACACCGATGAGAAGGCCCGCACCTGCGGTCAATGCGGCGCGCTGCACCCTGGCAAGGGCTAGATGGTCACTGACGTACACACGCACCACGTGCCCAGGGGCTGGCCCGAGCTGGGCTGGTCCGGGGCGCCCAGACTGAGGATCGAGTCGGAGCGCGAAGCCACGATCCTCGTCAACGACCGACAATTCCGGAAAATTCAGGATGACTGCTGGGATCCGGCCGTCCGGCTGGAGCGGATGGACCAGGACGGCGTGGACCGGCAGGTGGTCTCGCCCACGCCCGTCTTCTTCGGCTACGACCGGCCGGCCGAGCAGGGCCTCCGCGTCGCGAGGGTCTTCAACGACCTGGCGCTGGAGATCTGCGCGGACGAGCGGCTGATCCCGTTCTGCCAGGTGCCGCTGCAGGACCCGGAGCTGGCCTGCGCGGAGCTCGACCGCAGCCTGGCCAACGGCCACCGCGGCGTCGAGATCGGCAACCACGTCGGCGACCGCGACCTCGACGACCCAGGAGTCGTCGAGTTCCTCCAGCACTGCGCCGCGCGCGGCGTCCCCGTCTTCGTGCACCCGTGGGACCTGCCCACGGGCCCGCGCGTGGAGCGGTGGATGGCGCAGTGGCTGGTCGGGATGCCGGCGGAGACCCACCTTTCCATCCTGGCGATGATCCTCGGCGGCGTGTTCGACCGCGTGCCGGACACCCTGCGGATCTGCTTCGCGCACGGCGGCGGCTCGTTCGCCTTCTGGCTCGGCCGGTTCGACAACGCCTGGCATCGCAGGCGCGACCTGGTCGGCGTCTCGGAACGGCCGCCGTCCCACTACCTCGGCAGGTTCAGCGTCGACTCTGCCGTCTTCGACGAGCGCGCGCTACGGCTGCTCGTCGACACTCTCGGGGAGGACCATGTGATGCTCGGAAGCGACTTTCCCTATCCCCTGGGCGAGTCACCCTCAGGTTCCCTGATCAGTAAAGCCGGCTTCCTGACCAGCGCGGCCCGTGCCAAGCTGCTCTCAGCCAACGCCGAGGCGTTCCTGGGCTGAAGGGAGCCTCCCCATGCGCGTGCCTGTGCTGGGGCTGCCCGTGGTCGGGCTTGCGGTGCTGATGGCCGCGGGGTGCGGCGGATCGGTGCCCTCGTCCGACGAGGAAGGGACCCCGGTCAAGATCGGCGCGATCATCTCACAGACCGGCGTGTACGCCATGCTCGGCGACGACATGGAGACCGCCATGCGCCTCTACCTCGACGACCACGGCGACCGCCTGGGCGGCAGACCGGCCGAGCTGCTGGTGGCCGACGACGCGGGCTCGCCCGAGCGGGGCGGGAACGAGACCAGACGGCTGATCGACGACGAAGGCGTGGACGTGATCACCGGACTGATCGCCTCGCCCGTCGCCGTGGCCGTGGCCGAGCAGGCCCGCCGTACACAGGGGGTGGCCGGGGTGACGGGCCCGACGCCGGTGGTGGTCGCCAACGCGGGCGACGACGGGCTCGGCGGCCCGAACGTCTTCCGCGTCTCCTACACCAACCACGACCACGGCCACGCCGCCGGGCGTTACGCCGCGGAGCGGTACGGCAAGGAGGGCGTGGTGCTCATGGCCTCCGACTACTCGGCCGGCGTCGAGACACTCAAGGGCTTCGCCGAGGGGTACGGCGCCAAGCCGCTCAAGACCATCCTCACCCCGTACGGCAGGGTCACCGACCTGGAGCCGTACTTCGAGCAGATCCCGCCGGAGGCGAAGCTGCTGTTCGCCTTCTACGCCGGCGGCGAGGCGGTCACGTTCGCCAGGTCGTTCAAGCAGCTCGGCTACGACGCCAAGATCGAGCTGCTGGCCTCCATGAACCTGACCGACGAGGACGTGCTGCGGGTGATCGGCCCCGACGCCGAGGGCATCACGAGCGTCGGCATGTACTCGCCCGCCCTGGACAACCCGGACAACGCCGCGTTCGTCGCCAGGTGGCGCGCCAAGACCGGCAGGAACCCCTCCGCCGTGGCGCTGCAGAGCTGGGACGCCATCCGTCTCATCGACGCGGCGCTGTCCAGGGGAGGCGACCTGACCCGGCGGCTGGGGGAGCTGGGGGCGCTGACGGGGCCGCGCGGCACGTTCCGGTTGAACGCCGCGCACAACCCGGTGCAGAACTGGTACGCCCGTGAGTACCACAATGGCGTGAACAGGGTGATAGCCACCATCCCTCCATGACGGGAGCGATCCTTGGACCGTGACCAGTGCCTGGCCCTCGACGCCGAGGATCCGCTCAGGGCCTTCAAAGACGAGTTCGTGCTGCCGGAAGGGGTGGTCTACCTCGTCGGCAACTCGCTCGGCGCGCTGCCCCGGCATACCCCTGAGCGGGTGCGGCAGGCCGTCGAGGACGAGTGGGGCGGGCAGCTCGTCGGCGGCTGGAACCATTCGGGCTGGTACGAGCAGCCGCTCACCGTCGGCGACCGCATCGCGCCGCTGATCGGCGTGGGCCCCGGGCAGGTGGTGGCGGGCAACACGACCTCGATCGCGATCTTCCAGGCGGTGGCGGCGGCGCTGAAGCTGCGGCCGGAGCGCCGGGTGATCGTCTCCGACGTCCGGAACTTCCCCACCGACCACTACATGGTCCAGGGCCTGGCCGGGCTGCTCGGCGGTTACGAGGTGCGCGACCTGTCCGAGGGGCGCTTCGACGACGCGGCCGTGGTGCTGCTGTCGGAGGTGGACTACCGCACCGGCGCCCGCCACGACGTGCCGTCGGTCACCGCGCGGGCGCACGCGGCGGGGGCGCTCATCGTGTGGGACCTGTGTCACAGCGTGGGCGCCATGGAGGTGGACGTCTCCGGGGCCGACTTCGCGGTCGGATGCACGTACAAGTATCTGAACGCAGGGCCGGGCGCGCCCGCGTTCCTCTACGTCAACCCGCGCCACCAGGACTCCGCCGAGAACGTGTTGTCCGGCTGGCACGCCCACGCGGAGCCGTTCGGGTTCGAGGCCGGTTACCGGCCGGCCGAGGGCATCAGGCGGTTCGCGGTCAGCACCCCGCACGTGTTGTCGTTCGCGGCGCTGGAGGCGGCGCTCGACGTGTGGGAGCGGGTGCCGATGGACCTGGTGCGGGCCAAGAGCATGGCTCTGACCTCGCTCTTCGTCGACCTCGTCGGCGACAGGCTGGAGCTGGCCTCACCCGCCGACCCGGCCGCGCGCGGCAGCCAGGTGAGCCTGCGTCACCCCGACGGCTATCCCGTGATGCGGGCGCTGATCGACCGGGGCGTGCACGGGGACTTCCGCGCGCCCGACATCCTCAGGTTCGGGTTCGCGCCGCTCTACACCGGCTACGCCGACGTCCACGACGCCGCCGCGGGGCTGCTGGAGGTGCTGGACAAGGAGCTCTGGCGGGAGGAGAGGTACGCCACGCGCCTGGCCGTCACCTGAGGTCGAGCTCCTTGACCGCCCGCTTGGGGGCGATCGCCCGGTAGCTCTCCTCCACCCAGTCGAGCAGCACCTCGGTCTCCGGCAGCTCCGACAGGAACGGCACGGTCACCCAGCCCGCCTTGCCCAGGCCGTAGCCGCTCGGCTGGGCGCCCTCGACGGTCAGCGCGTGCCCGTGCGCCTCCGACGACAACTTCACGCCGAACGTGGGATCCCACTTCTCCGTCTGCTCGTCGAGACCCAGGAAGACGAAGACCTTCTTGTTGACCTTGATGACGGTCTCGCCCCAGGGGTGGTCCTCGTGGGTCTCGGGCAGGCCGAGCGCGAACGTGCGGATCTCTTCCCTTACGTCGTGCCAGTCGCTCATGTTTTCGACGTTAGCTCACGGAACTCGTCGAGCTTGCGATCGATGTCGCGCCTGATCCGCTCGCGGGCCTCCATCCGGGGGACGCCCGACATCAGCAGCTGGTCGTAGCCGGTGTCGAGGTGCCGGATCGAGGCGATCACGGCCAGGGTGATGGCGTTCTCGTCGAGTGCCTTGGCCGCCGCCGACCTGCCCACCCGGCCGCTGCCGCGCTGGGCGGCGTGCTCGGCGATCTCCCTCGCCCTCGGTTCTGGGCAGCCGGGGAACAGGCGGGCGATCTCGGCGGCCATCCGCTGCTGGAACTCGACGTCCTGCTCCGCCCTGCGAACCCGGTCGCGGTCACGGCGCAGCAGCCGCACCTCCTCGTCGGCCAGGCAGCGGTCCTCGGCCGCCGTCAGCGCGGCCTCCTCCACCAGCAGGCCCTGGCGCTGGTAGACCTTGCGCCGCCGGTTGTACCGCACCACCACCGCCGCCAGGCCGCTCTCCTGCTTGGCGCGGCGGCTGAGTGCCGCGTTCCCGGACGGCAGGAACACCAGGTGGTCCATGTCGGTGCAGGTCAGGCAGTGCGGCCGCTCGTCCTCCATGATCAGGTATGGTCCTGTGTCGCCGCAGGACGCGCACCTCCAGTCGTCGAGCGGGGCCACCGCCACCAGGTCGGGCGCCTTGCTCTGCGCCTCGGTGAGCCGCCGCACCCGGGCCTCGCTGAGGTCGGGCGACAACCAGTGCACCCGGAACTGCTCCTGCGAGTGCGCGGTGGTGAAGCGCAGCTCGCGGCGGTCGCGGGTGCCCGCCACATACGGGGTGTCGACCGGTTTGAGCCCCTTGGCCCGCGCCCAGTCGCGCAGCAGGCCGGCCGTGGTGAGCAGGCGCTCCTCGTCCACGGCCGCCAGCTCGGACAGCGTGGCCGCCCGGCCCTGGCGCCAGATGTCCACGTGCCTGGAGTGCAGCCAGCGCAGGCTCGTCACCACATCGATGAACGTCACGTATTTGCGGGTGGTCAGCGCGATCTCGGCCGCTTCCGCGACCCTCCTCGCCAAGTTCGGCTTACTCACCCCCCAAGTTTGTCGTGTGATGGGAGGACTCGAAGCTTTGCTTTTGCAACTTGCGGCAAGAAACTCCTTCGGATCTGGTCCGGGAGGAAATCGTGCGTCTGTTCTGGCCTGCCCTTCTCATGCTCGCCACCACGTGTGGCGTGTCGGAGGAGAGCACGCAACCCGTCGTCACAGGACGCTTCGGCAGCAGGCCGACCGTCTCGATACCCAAGGGCCAGCCGGGGCGCACACCGCGGATCACGGTGCTGTCGGTGGGCAGCGGGCGGCGTACGGTGCCCGGTGACGTGGTGCTCGCCGACGTGGACATCCGGCGCTGGTCGGGGAATCGGCCGTACATGAGCACCTACGACGGCAACCAGCCCACCACCGTCGTCTTCGACGGCAGGAAGGTGTCGGAGACCTGGCGGCAGGCGCTCATCGGCCGGCCCGCGGGCAGCCGGATCATGCTCGTCAGCCCGGCCGCCGAGGCCCTGGGGCCGAACATGCCGCTGACCGGGGTCTCGCCCGCGGACACGCTGGTGTTCGTGTTCGACATCCTGGGCGGTTACCCGCCGGACGCCCGGCTCGTGGGGCGGACGCTGCCGATGATCCCGGCCGACCTCACGCCCGCCGCGTCGCCGCGGATCCTCATCGACGGGTCGGGGCGGACCGTCGTCGCGGGGTCGAAGGTGGTCATCCAGTACGTGGCCGTGTCCTGGCCGTCCCGCAGCGTCGTGGACTCCTCCTACCGCCGGGGCGGTCCCGCCGCGTTCACCCTGGAGGCGGGCGCCGTCCCCGCGGCCTGGGTCGGCGCGCTCGCGGGCCGGCACGTCGGCAGCCGCGTGGCGGTGCCGTCACCGGGCGATCGCCCGATGCTCTACGTCATCGACATCCTGGACACGATCACGCGCGAATGAGGGGCCGCCGCGGCGACCCCTCATCCGCGGTGCGGTGGGGTTCAGTCGCAGTGCTCCAACGGGCTGTTGTAGGTGGAGGCGCCGGCCTTGCCGCCCCACCTGACGCAGGTGCCGGAGGCCGAGGCGACGACCGGGCCCGCGTAGTAGGTGAAGTTGCCGGAATCGGTCTTCCTCGTGCCGCCCTCCACCTCCAGATAGGCGGTGGTGGCGGTGGCGGTGCCGAGCGACTTCGCCTTCAGCGTGGCGACGCAGTTGTTGCCGTTGCCGCTGTTGTACAGCAGGTAGACGGTGCCGTCACTGCCGAGCGCGGCCGAGTCGATCACGTCGTAGCCGGAGCCGCAGACCTCCTGCGGGGTGTACGGGTTGGTCGCCGAGCCGCCGCAGTTCTTCGAGGTCACGGCCTGCTGCGGATACCCGAAGGTGACGCCGTTGAAGACGGCCTTCTGGATGTTGGACGGGTAGCTGGTCCCCAGCCGTACCTCGTAGTGGAGGTGAGGCGAGATGTTGTTGCCCGGCTTGCTGGTGTTGCCGACCGTGCCGATCTGCTGGCCCTGCGAGACGGCCTGGCCGGCGCTGACCGAGCGGGAGTTCAGGTGGGCGTAGTACGTGGCCCAGCCGCCCCCGTGGTCGATCTTGACGAGGTTGCCGTAGCCGTTCACCGAACCCTGGTGGGCCGAGATCGCCACCGTGCCCGCCGCGGCGGCCACCACGGTGTCGCCGAGGTCGGCGCCCGCGCTGCTGCCCCGGTTGAAGTCGATCTCCCACGACTCGTGCGCGCTGCTGCCGCTGGAGTTGCCCGTCCACGTCTGGCCGCAGGGGAAGGGCAGCTGGAAGTTCGTCGCGAGTATCTGCGCCTGCTCCGACCCCGGCTCCGGATCGGCCCAGGCGACGGAGGTCGTACCGATGCCGAGTAACAATGCGACGCCCGCGACCATTGCACCGCTGAGCTTCATGGGGTGATCCTTTCCCGTGGGATCTCTGAGACCAGAGTCCGCACAGGCCGCACAAGAAACGTCCAGAAACCCGTACAAGAGCTGTCAGGCCCCTGGAGAGGAGCCGATGTGCGATGACGGTTACCTACCACCTGCTCGGGCCGCTCGAGGTCCGCTCCGGCGGGCGTCCCGTCCGGATCTCCGGCAGGAAGCCGCGCCTGCTGCTGGCCACACTGCTGCTCGAAGCGGGGTGCGTGGTCGGCGCCGACCGGCTGGCCGAGGTGCTCTGGCCGGACCGCCCGCCGCGCTCCGCCCAGGCCAATCTGCGCACGTACGTCAGCTCGCTCCGCTCCGACCTGGGCCCCGGGCAGCTGCGGGCCGACGCCTCCGGTTACGCGATCGACGTGGCCGGGCCCGCGCTCGACCTGCTGACGTTCGAGGAGCTGATCGATCGTGGCGAGTACGCCGAGGCGCTGGCGCTCTGGCGCGGGGCGCCGCTGTGCGACCTGCCGGGCAGCCCCGTCTGGGACCGCCGCCTCGAACACCTCCACCGGATACGCCTGCACGCCGCCGAGGCGCTGATCGAGCGGCGGATCGCGCTCGGGGACCACGACGGGGCCATCCCCGAGTTGCGGGGGCTGCTGAGCGAGCATCCCTATCGGGAGGACCTGTGGGGCCGCCTGGTGCTGATCCTGCACCGGGGCGGCAGGAAGGCCGAGGCGCTGCGGGCCTACGCCACGGTGCGGGATCGGCTGGTGGAGGAGCTGGGCGTCGAGCCGGGGGCCGAGTTGCGCGGCGCGTACGAGCTGATCCTCGCCGACGAGTCCCTGCCGGTCGTGCCCCGCCAGCTCCCGCCCGACCTGCCCGACTTCACCGGCAGGGCCGAGGCCGTGGCCGAGCTGGGCCGGCCGTTCTCCGTCGCGGTGATCTCGGGGCCGCCGGGGGCGGGCAAGTCGGCGCTGGCGGTGCACGTGGCGCACGCCCTGCGCGAGGTGTACCCGGCGGGGCAGCTCTACCTGGAGCTCGGCGTCAGGGAGCCGGCCGATCTGCTGGCGCAGGCGCTCAGGGCGCTCGGCGTGACGTCCGCGCCGCCGACGGTGCCCGAATGTTCGGCGCTGCTGCGCTCGCTGCTGGCCGAGCGGCCCATGCTGGTGCTGCTCGACGACGCCCGCGACGCCGAGCAGGTACGTCCGCTGCTCCCGGGCAACGACAGCGCGGTGATCGTCACCAGCCGCCGCAGGATCACCGAGTTGCCCGGCGCCGTACGGGTCCAGCTCGCCGACCTCGATCCGGGCGAGGCCCTGTCGCTGCTCCGCCACATCTGCGGCGAGGACCGGGTGGCCCGCGAGCGCGAGGCGGCGCTGGCCATCGTGACCTCCTGCGGAGGGCT
The DNA here is from genome assembly GCF_042656245.1 of Nonomuraea insulae. NCBI lineage: Bacteria > Bacillati > Actinomycetota > Actinomycetes > Streptosporangiales > Streptosporangiaceae > Nonomuraea > Nonomuraea insulae. The sequence continues at coordinate 171,796 of NZ_JBHSPA010000006.1, read as the reverse complement.
CCCGCTGGCCGTCCGCAACGCGGGCGCCCGCCTGGCCGCGCGGCCGGGGTGGTCGTTGTCGGTGTTGCGGCAACGGCTGGCGGACGACTGGCTGGGGGAGCTGAGGGACGTACGCGCCAGCCTGGACCACGGGTACACGGGTCTGCCGCGCGAGGCCGCCCGCACCCTCGGCGCCCTGGGCCTGCTCGGGACGGTCGCCCAGCCGGGCTGGGTGGTGGACGCGGCGCTCGGCCGGCACGGGGCCCACGACGTGACGGACCTGCTGGTGGAGGTCAACCTGCTGGACCTGGTGGGCACGGACTCGATGGGCCAGCCGCGCTACCGCGTCCCCGGCCTCATCGCCCGCCACGCCCTCGAACGCGGCCCATCCCTGCTCGGCGCGGTCGGCTGCGCGGGGCCGGATGAATCGAATGGGCCGGACCTGGACGGGCGCGAGGCCGTGGGGCGGGTGCTGGCGGCGTGGACGGTGACCAGCGAGCGGGCGATGGCCCGGCTGCCCACCACCGTGTTCAGCCTGACCGCCGCCAGGGCCCCGCGCTGGCGGCTGCCCGAGCAGACGCTCGAACGGCTGACCTCCGACCCGGTCACGTGGTTCGAGGCCGAGCACGAGGCGCTGGCCGGCGCGGTGGAGGTGGCGGCCGGGCTGGGGCTGGCGGAGTCGGCTTGGGGGCTGGCCGCCGCGATGGTCCCGTACCTGGATCTGCACTGCCACCTGGGCACGTGGCGGAGCACCCACACCGCCGCCCTGGCCGCCTCCCAGGCGGCCGGTGACAGGTACGGCGAGGCCGCCATGCTCAGGGGCCTGGCGCAGGTGGGCCTGTACCAGGATCGGTACGAGGAGTCGGCTGAGGGCTTCACCCGCTCCCGCCGGATATTTCATGATTTAGGGGACCAAAGGGCCGAAGCTATCTCCATCTGCGGCCTCGGCGCCGTCCACCAGTTCAGAGGCAGGCACGCCCGCTCACTGGGCCACTTCAAACACGCCCTGGCCATCTTCCTGGCCACCGGCGACAAACCCGGCGAAGCCTACACTCGCCAGGCCATCGGCCGGGTCTGCCTCAAGTCCGGCGACCTGGCGCAGGCCTCGGAGTCCCTGGGCCAGGCCATGCGACTGGCCCAGGAGCTCGGGGACGCCCACCGCGAGGGCTGCGTATGCCTCCAGATGGGCCACCTGCACCAGGCGATGTCGTTCCACCGGCACGCCCTGGAGATCTTCGAGTCGCTGGGCGACCGGCACTGCGGCGCGTACGCGTTGCAGAGCCTGGCCGGGCTGCAGGCGGCACACGGCGACCTGGCCAGGGCCTCCACCGGCCTCGAACGCTCGCTGGAGATCTTCCAGGAGCTGGGCGACCGCAGCGGCGAGGCGTCCACCACCCAGCTCCTCGGGGAGTTGCACCGCTCGGCCGGTCGTACGGGCCTGGCGCTCGACTACCTCAGGCACGCCAGCGCCCTGCGCTCCAGCATCTAGGTCAGGTCGGAGCGGATCATGCTGTAGAGGACGCCGTCGTGCCACCGCCCGGCCCGGAACCCGCACCCCCGCAGCACGCCCTCCCGGGTGAACCCCGCCTTCTCCAGCGCCCGCTGCTCCGCCACGTTCGTGATCTCGGTGGTCGCCTCGATCCTGTTGACCACGGAGTGGTCGAACAGGTAGCGCGCGATCAGCCGCTGCGCCTGGGTCCCGTGCCCCTGGCCACGGTGCTCGGGGGCCACGATCAGGCCCATCGACCAGTAGTAGCTGGCCCGGTTGGCGACCTGCTTGGTCCACGACACCAACCCGACCGCGCCGCCGTCGTTCGCGATGATCAGGATGCCGCCGTCCTCGCTCAGCATGCCGTTCGTCTCCCAGCGCTCACGCATGCGGTGGGGGTTCTGGAACCCGTACCACTGGAACTCGCCGGTGCTGCCGGGGTCGCTGGTGAGCCTGTGGAGGAAGGGCAGGTCGTCTTCTTCCACAGGGCGCAGGCTGATCGTCATGGCCGGGACACTATGCGACGCACGAGCCGTCTGAGCCTGGACTCCGGCTGCGGTGTCTCGTGCAGGTCCTCCAGCGCCTGGGCCGCCGTGGGCCGCTTGGCCGGGGACTGGTCGAGCATCCGCCGCACGACCTCGGGCAGGTCGGGCTCCTGGGCGTCGGCGCTGGTCGGGAAGCGGCCGGTGAGGAGCTGGTAGGCGATCGCCCCGGCCGAGTAGACGTCGGAGGCGGTCGTCATGCGGTCGGGCCGCTCCTGGCACTCCGGCGCCACGTAGTGGGCGTCGAGCACGTTGCCCAGCTCGTGGGCCACCGTGTAGTTGCGCGGCCCCGGCTTGGCGTAGTCGAACCCTGTCAGCACCGCGTGCCCGCCGTCGGTGACCAGCACGGAGGCCGGGGTGAGCGCCCGGTGCACCACGCCGTTGGCGTGCGCGTGCGCGAGCCCGCGCAGCAGGTCCTGGATCACGCCCAGCGGGGCGCCCTTGCCCAGCGCGAGGTGGAGCGCCTCGCCGTGCACGTCGTCGAGCACCAGCACGAACCGACTCTCGTCGTCGATGGCGAAGAAGTCACGTGAGCGCACCACGCAGGGGTGCGGCGGGATGCGGGCCAACGTCTGGTAGGCGTTGGCGATGCGCTGCCGCTCGGCCGCCCGCGAGGCGTGGTCGGCCAGCGGGTCGGCCTGGTAGACCCGCAGCAACACGGTCTCGCTGCCCGGCAGCGTGACGTTGAACGCCCGGTATTCGGTGACCTTGGCATCGCCGCCGAGCTGCTCCTCGACCTCCCAGTTGCCGAACCTGGGCGGCGCGGTGCTGCGGCGCACGCTCTGGTTGAGCGCGTCGAGGATCGCCGTCATGTACGGCTTCGCGTCGGGACTGCACCCCCGCCTGACCCGCGAGACATCGCTCAGCGTGGCCAGCAGCCTGGGCAGGGTGGTGACGTTGACCGCGTCGCGCCCGACCTGATCGACCAGCTCGGCGTCGGGCGAGGTGAGCACGACCAGGCTGTCGACGTAGACGCGTTCGAGCTGCGTGGCCTTGGACACCAGCAGCCCCTTGAGCGCCTTGGCCGTGCCCCGCAGCTTGGTCACCGGCGACCCGAACGCCTCCCTGCGCGGCGGGAACCACCGCGTGCCCGACACCTCGATGCGGCCCCGGGTGCCCTTGACGTCCACGACCACGATCGAGTGGCCGGTCAGCACGATGAGGTCCACCTCGAAGACGTCGTGGCCGCGTGGCACCTCGACGTTGTGCAGCAGCAACCAGTCGGCGGGCGCGTGGTCTCGCAGATAAGCGATCACGCGCCGTTCGGCGTCGTTGACCGGACGTCCTCCGCCGACGATCTCTGCCATGCCGACTATCCTCGCATGCTCTTGCATTGACAGCATGCTGTCGAAATGACAACATGCTGTCATGAAGGGAATCATTCACCTCGCCGTCTACGACACGCTCGCCGACTGGGAGACCGGTCATGCGACCGCGCACCTGCGTACGGGGCGCTACCAGCGCGAACCGGGCGGCTACGAGATCGTCACCGTCGGCCTCACCACTGACCCGGTCCGCACCATGGGCGGCCTGCGGATCACCCCGGACATCGCGCTCGCAGACCTCTCCCCGGCCGGCAGCTCACTGCTCATCCTGGGCGGGGCCGATCTCTGGGACGAGGGAGACTCGCTGGCGCCGTTCGCCCGCAAGGCCCGCACGTTCCTCGACGCCGGCGTGCCGGTGGGCGCCATCTGCGGCGCCACGGCCGGCCTGGCCCGCGAGGGGCTGCTGGACGACCGCGACCACACCAGCGCCGTGCTCCAGTACCTGGAGGCCCAGGAGGGATATGGGGGCGGCAAGCGCTACCTCGACCAGGACGCCGTGCTCGGGGGCGACCTCATCACCGCCGGTCCCACGGAGCCGGTGGCCTTCGCCCGCGAGATCTTCCGGCGCCTCGACGTCTACCGGCCGCAGGTGCTCGACGCCTGGTTCCGGCTGTTCGCGCGGAGCGACGCCTCGGCCTTCGAGGTGTTGACGGCGGCGTGAGCGAGAGCGGCGAGCTGCTGTCGGGGCTGGCGCTGGGCTCGTTCCGGCTCAACGGGCAGTTCATGCACGTGGCGGAGGGTTTGGCACGGCCGGTGGGGATGACGGCGGTGTGGTGGCAGGTGCTCGGGGCCGTGCTCCGCGAGCCGCTGCCCGTCAGCGGGATCGCCCGGGTCATGGGGATGACCCGCCAGGGCGTGCAGCGGATCGCGGACCTGCTGGTGGAGCGCGGGCTGGCCGAATACCTCCCCAATCCGGCGCACCGGCGGGCCAAGCTCCTCCAGCCGACGGCGGAGGGCCGGGAGGCCGTGGCCAAGATCAACCCCGCCCACCAGGACTTCGCCGATCGGCTGGTCGGCGAACTGGGCGCGGAGGACGCGCGGGCCTGCCTGGAGGCCCTCCAGCGGCTGTCGGCGGCCCTCGACCGCCTGGGCGAGCATCATGACCGTCAGTGAATTCGTGGTCATTCTCATCCCGCCATCCGCGCCGACGGCACGCGAATTCTGCGGCGCGGTTTGAACACCGACAGCGTCGTCGCCGTCATCAGCATGACGATCTGCGTGCTCAGAACCGCCACCTGACCCCACTGCCGCGCGGGCTCGGCGGCCCGGCCGCCCGAGGTCACGGCGGCCATTCCTTCGGGGTCGAACAGCAACATGCCGACCCCGATCACGGCCACCACCAGCGCGAGCTTGACCGCCACCCAGTAATAGCGAAACAGCCCCCAATGGCTGGTCAGGCCCAGTGTGATGCCGGTGATCAATGCGATGAGGCTGAGCGGTATCCCGCCCGCGAACACCAGCGGCGGCATCAGGCGATAGGCGGCGTGCGCCAGCTCCAGATCCTTTGTCAGCGCCGCCGCCGTATTCAGCACGACCAGCCCCCACACCTCCCCGAGCAGCGCGACCGACACGATGACGTGGATAACCACGATCGTCCTGCGGATACGCGATCGCATCTCGCTCACTCCTTTCTGGAGCGGCCATCCTCGCCGCTTTGTATGCCCGCGACATCGCCCCCAGGGCGGCCGTCGGCGTACCACGATCGGCGTACGGGTGATTCCCAAGTTTCGGGTGATCGTTGCCTAACCGGCGGTGAACGAGGGCGGCGCCATTCTCGCGACCGGCCAAAACAATTACCGCCCGGCGGCCCGCCGGCGCGGTGTATACGCCGGGCGCAGTCGACGGGATGGAAAACCGAGTGCCAAGAAAACGAGGTTCCTCCTTGACCTCCAGGTAGGCCAACTGAGTTGCGGTTTTCGCTGTCTGCCGCGATTGTTATTGGCGGCACCTGACAGCCCTGCAGAAACGACTATGGCGTCGGGTTTTCCGCGCCGATCCATGGAGGAAAGCACACATGATCCGTCGCATTCTGGCCGGTGCAGCAATCGCGGCCGTCGCCTTCGGCTTCTCCGCCACCGGAGCCTCTGCCAGCGTCGGCCCCAACCCGCACAACGGCGGGCAGAGCATCCTGAGCCAGCTCAGCATCCTGGACGACCTGACCGCGCTGAACGACGTGCTCAACGACTCCG
>NZ_JBHSPA010000006.1:129516-166184 GCF_042656245.1 Nonomuraea insulae | reverse complement strand
CCGTGCCGACCTGACCGCGCTGAACGACGTGCTCAACGACTCCGTCAAGTACGTCGACATCCTCACGCTGCTGCACCTGAACGACATCGACGCCAACGTCCTGAACAACCAGGAAAACATGGGCGACAACAACTGACGGCTCCTCACATGGCGTAGGCAGGAAGTTGATCGGTGACTTCCGGACAATGCCGGAGGCTCGCCCGGGCCAAGGTCGCCTTCCTGATGCCTTGAGGTGAACCGAAACGGGTCGTGGAATTTCGCGAAGCCACGGCGCGGGTCTGGTGCGCACCAGACTCTCAGCGCCGCGCGGCTTGGGTCGATCACTGCAGGACGACCTGGGCCGCGCGGCCGCATTCGAGTACCCCCCGGTTCATGACCCCACGTTGGCCGCGCTCTCGCTCGGCCGCACCGCCCCCATGAAGGTCCGCCGGTCGAGCGGATCCACTCGCACGAACTGCCCCGTGTACGGCGCGTGCACCATCCGCGCCGTCTCCACGACAAGCCCCACGTGCTCGGGCCCCGGGCTGCTGGAATCGTTGTCGTAGAAGACCAGATCCCCCGGCTCCACCTGCTCCTTCTCTATCCGGACCCCGGAACGCCACTGCTCCTGCGTGGTCGTGCCGATCGGCACCCCCGCCCGCGCCCACGCGTACTCCGACAGTCCTGAGCAGTCGAATCCCCAGGTCTTGGCCCCTTTCCCGATCCCGTATCCGGGCCCGCGGACCCCGCCGCCGCCCCACGAGTACGGCAGGCCGATCATCTCCATCGCCGCCCGCGCCGCGATGATCCCCGACCCGGAACGCACCAGGCCGGGCCGGCAGATCCCCGTGGGGCAGCCATTGACGGCCGCCGCGGCAGCGGAATGCGGCATACCGAGAAGTGCTATTAGCAGTAGCGGCCGTAGTCCATTCATGGCATATTCAGCGCTCCTCGGATTCTTTCGCGCCGAGCCTCACCCGCGACGCTCTCCCGCTTACATTCCTCCATCTCTATGGGTATAAAACGCCCTTTGGCCATACAGCACGCGCGTATGGCCATAAGATGAAAAATTGCTGCCACGCCGCCCCGGGCAAATCAGGGCTACTCGGACATATCCCGACTAGTCATGATCAATAATCAAGGAATTGGGGCGCGTATTTGACTTCGACTTAGCTCGGTCAGGTTGCGACGCGCCGATGGGCCGCGAGATTGTTATTCACGGAATCTCGCCGCCCTGTGCGAGTGATTCACGATGACGCGCATCCCGCGCCGATTCCGACCAAGGAGAAGTAGAAATGATGCGTCGCATTCTGGCCGGTGCAGCGATCGCGGGCTGCCTGTTCGGGTTCTCCGCCATGAGTGCCACGAGCGCCTCGGCCGACATCGGCCCCAACGCGATGAACAAGGACAAGCAGATCCTCAGCCAGCTCAGCATCCTCGACGACGCCACGCTGCTCAACGACGTCCTCAACGACTCCGTGAAGTACATCGACGTCCTCACGGCTCTGCACCTGGAGGACATCGACCTCAACCTGCTCAACAACCAGGAGAAGGTGGGCGACAACAACTAGGCGGCCCACGTCGCGCCCGCCCGCCCGGCGTGACGGCGCTCCGGCAGCCACGACACTCGTGGCGGCACCCTGCCGGAACGCCTTCCAGGCCGGGCGCGGGGGCGAGGCGAGCCCCGCCGAAGGTAGATCGCCGCTTCGAACAGGCCGGTGTACGTCAAGCCCGCAGCCGGCGCGGGCCCCACCGGCCTGTTCGGAAAGCGCTGCCTTCCATTATTTCCCCGCAATTCGGTCATTTACCAGCGAAAATTACATAGCGTAACATCCCTCGTGTAGCCTGGATTTCGGGTAAATCGCCCGGAGCGATGAGCCCCTACGGACAACCAAACCCCCAGAGCACACACGTTGGGGGGTGCGAGAGGCGTGAGCGTCGAAGAGCGGCTGCTCTACCAGGACGGGCAGCTCACCATCACCATGGCGGCGGCGTCAGGGGCGCCGGCGGTCACACTGGCCGGCCAGATCGACGCCACCAACAGCCCCGCCCTGGCCAGCACCCTGGCGAGTTGCCGCCAGGGCCCCTACATCGTCGTCGACACCGGAGAGCTGACCTTCATCGACGTCTCCGGGCTACGCGTGCTCGTCATGCCCGCACTGCCGCCGTCGGAGCGCTGGATCCGCCTGCACAACGTCACGCCGTCCCAGCGGCGGCTGCTGCACATGATGGGCTGGTTCTACCAGCCCAAGGCCCACCACGCGAGCCTGTAGGCGCGACGATCGCGGCAGAGGTGCCGAGACCGGTGGGCCCGCCGAGCCGCCACCGTGACGGCGGGTTGTTGCGCAGGAGAGTCGGCTCGTCATAGCGGAAGCAGTGACGGTGCCAGTTGAGGATGGCGGCCAGCCAGTTGCGCAGTTCGAGCACGAAGGCGTCGACGTCCCGCCGCGCCTCGCGGTCGAGGCCGAAGTCGTCGCACACGATCGGCAACTCCTCCGCCACGATGTGCTGGAACTGCTGTACCCGCGAGGTCAGCAGGTCGTTGACGATGGTGAGCGCCGTGGGATAGTCGCAGTCGAAGAAGCTCTGCACCACCAGGACGCAGTTGTGCACCTCGCCCTCGAACTCGATCTCCTTCTGGTAGGAGAAGACGTCGTTGATCAGCATCCCGGCGTCCATCATGGCGTTCTCCAGCGCGAGCACCGAGCCGGTGGCGTAGAACTCCTCGGGGATGCCCTTGGAGTGCCGCAGCCGGGAGAGGTTCATCGTCATCTCCGAGCCGAAGGTCAGCCTGCGCATCTCCAGGTAGTCCACCGGGTCGGGGACATGGTGGGCGATCTCGTTGGCCAATTCCCACAACCAGGCCGCGCACATCTGCTCGACCGAGACACGCAGCTTGCGCCGGTCCGCGAGCGGCATCGGGCCCGCCGTCCTGGCCCAGACGTCGGCCAGCCCGCGCTCAAGAGCGCTCGCCGGCGCCGGCGTGGCCGCGCCGTCGAGCGGCATGAACTCCCCGAACCTGGCCACCGTCACCTTGGCCGCCGTCAGATTGCGCGACCTGCCGAAGACGACGGGAAAGTAGTCGTCACCGTACGTCCCCCACGCCAGCCAGAAGGAGGCCAGGCTCAGCTCCTCGTGCGTGGCGTCGGGATGCAGGCCCGCCGCGCACAGCGGCAGGTCGATGTCGATCAGCTTGCCCTCGTCCCACACGGCGGACCCTGCCACCCCCGCCTGGGGTTCCAGCATGCCCATCTCGCCGCACCAGGTCACGGTGTCGCGGCGGGCCGCGTCGAGGTGGGGTGACAACTTCAGGTCGAACGGCACGTACAGGTCGGGGATCTCCGAGGGCCCCACCCGCTGGTACGGCACGTGCGTGAAGTTCCGCACCCGCTTGGCCCCCAGCAGATCGACGACGGACGACATCCCCAGCGGCCGGCCGGCCTTGGCCCGCGCGTTCATGTACCGGCTGGAGCGCATGTGCCACTCGTGCCCGCCCGACTGCCAGTCCTGAAGCCCCTTCACGTATGTCAGCACGTCGGCCGCGCTGAGCGGGTCGATGGCGTTGTCCACGAACAGCGGCCCCAGCTCGAAGACCGCCGTGTGCTCGAACTGCTGCATCCGCGAGGTCAGCAGGTCGTTGACCGCGTTGGCGGCCTCCTGCGTGCCGCACCCCAGGAACTTCTCCAGCACCAGCACCCCGTTGCTCAGCTCGCCCTCGTCCCCGACCTCCCGCTGGTAGGAGAACAGGTCGTTGCGCAGGTGCACGGCGTCGGAGAAGGAGTCGCGCAGCACCCGCATCGGCCGCGTCGCCGCGATCCTGGCCGGTACCTCGGCCCCCACGGCGTGCTCGACGAGCCCGGCCGACCAGGGGGCGCCGCCGACCTTGCGCCGCATCTCGATGTACTCGACCGGGTTGGCCACCCGGTTCCTGTTGATGTTGGCCAGCTCCCACAACGACTCGTCCAGCAGGTTGCGCGTGCTCTCCGCGAACCGCGCCCGCCAGTCCGGCGACATGCTCGGCACCGTACGGGGCCACAGGTCGGCCAGCCCCGCCTCCACCGGGTTGACCGGCTCGGGCACGGCCAGATCCGCGCCCATCGGCATGAACCTGGCCAACCGCCTGAGATAGTTCTTGCCGCCCGTCAGGTCCCCGGTGCGCTTGAAGACCTCCAGGAAGTGGTCGTCGAAGAAGAACACCCACACGTACCAGTCGGTGATCAGACTCAGCTCGGCGCCGTCGCAGTCGGGATGGGTGTAGGCGCACATCAGCGGATAGTCGTGGGCGTCGAGGTCGGCCTCCTCCCAGACGCCCGAGCCTTCCAGCATGCCCATGTCGCGAGCCCACTGTTTGGAGTGCACGCGGGCCTCTTCGAGATGCTGGTTGAGCCGGGCCGGGTACGGCATGTAGAAGTCCGGCAGTTCGAACGGCTGGGTCATACCCACTCCTTCACGTGGACGGTCAGCGTGCCACCTCGACGTTCTCCAGCACCCCGAGCGCGTCCGGCACCAGCACCGCGACCGAGTAGTAGGCGCTGACCTGGTAGGACGCGACGGCTCTCGCGTCGATGCCGGCGAACTTCACGCTGAGCCCCGGCTCGCGCTCGCCGGGCACGCCGCGCTGGTGGAGGCCGACGACCCCGTGGTCCTCCTCGCCGGTACGCATGACGATGATCGAGCTGGTGCCCTCCCGGCTGATCGGGATCTTGTCGCAGGGCAGGATGGGCACCCCTCGCCACGCGGTCACCCGTGAGCCGTCGATCTCGGTGCTGTCGGGGTAAACACCCCTGGCGCTGCACTCGCGGTGGAAGGCGGCGATGGCGCGGGGGTGGGCCAGGTAGCAGCGGGACTTCTTCCTGCGGCAGAGCAGCTCGTCCAGGTCGTCGGGGCCGGGCGGGCCCGTGCGGGGGTGGATCCGCTGGCCGGGGTCGGCCTGGTGGAGCAGCCCGAAGTCGCGATTGGTGATCAGCTCGCGCTCCTGCTGCTCGCGTACGGCCTGGATGGTCAGTCTGAGCTGCTCCTCCTGCTGGTCCATCGGCTGGTTGAACAGGTCGGTCACCCGGGTGTGCACGCGCAGCACGGTCTGCGAGACGCTCAGCTCGTACTCGCGCGGGCCCGGGTCGTAGTCGGCGAACGTGCCGGGCAGCACGGTCTCGCCATGGTGCCCGGCGGCGGTGACGATCGCGGCCTCGCCCCACCTGTTCTGGGGCGCGGCCCGCCGCGCGCGGTAGCGGTCGAGCTGGGCGCGCAGGGCCGGCGACTGGCCGGCCACCGCGTGGAACTCCTCCCACGGAAGGGCCAGCACCGTGCACGCGGTGCCGGCCTCCAGCGAGTAGCCCCACACCTCGCCCTCGGCGGGCAGGTCGGAGCCGGCGTGGTCGCCGCCGGCCAGCGAGCCGAGGACGACGCGGTCGCCGTACGCGCCCGCCTGGAGCTTGGCGGCCTTGCCCCGGGCGATGAGGATCAGCTCCGCCGAGGGCCGTCCGGCCCGGACGATCGTGTCACCGCGCTCGAACTCCCGCTGCTCGAACAGCCCCGCGAGGGTGTCGAGCACGCGGTCGTCGTCGAGTCCGTGCAGCGGCGGCAGCTCGGCCAGGCTCGGCGGCACGACCCGTACGCGGGCCCCGGTGTTCGAGAAGCTCACCCGGCCACCGCCGACCCGGTACGTGAGCCGCCTGTTCACCCGGTAGACCGCGCCCGCGACGTCCACCCAAGGAAGCACCCGCAGCAGCCAGCGCGGGGAGATCTCGCGCATCTGCGGGGCCGTCTTGGTCGTCGTGGCGAGCTCGCGTGCCGCCTCGGTACCGAGGCTGAGCCGCTGTTCGGACTCCGAAGTCATGGACACACCAATCCTTGTGGACCGGACGGACGAGTGGGCTAGCCGTTCCTGCCGAGCTCGACGTCCTCCAGCACCCCGAGCGCGTCAGGCACCAGCACGGCGGCCGAGTAGTAGGCGCTGACCAGGTAGGAGGTGACGGCCTTCTCGTTGATGTTCATGAACCGGACCGACAGGCTGGGCTGGTACTCGTCGGGGATTCCGGTCTGGTGCAGGCCGACGACGCCCTGGTTCTCCTGCCCTGTGCGCATGAGCAGGAACGACGTCGTCCGCGTGCCGGAGACCGGGATCTTGTTGCACGGGAAGATCGGCACGCCCCGCCAGGCCGGCACCCGGTGCCCACCGACCTCACTGGACTGCGGGTAGATGCCGCGCTTGCTGCACTCCCTGCCGAAGGCGGCGATGGCCTGCGGGTGCGCCAGGAAGAACGAGGGCTCCTTCCAGACGGTGGACAGCAGGTCGTCGAGGTCGTCGGGCGTGGGCGGGCCGGAGCGGGTGCGGATGCGCTGGCTGAAGTCGGCGTTGTGGAGCAGGCCGAACTCCCTGCTGTTGATCAGCTCGTTCTCCTGGCGCTCGCGCAGGGCCTCGATCGTGAGACGGAGCTGCTGGTCGAGCTGGCTCATCGGCTGGTTGTACAGGTCGGTCACCCGGGTGTGCACACGCAGGACCGTCTGGGCGACGCTCAGCTCGTATTCGCGGGGGCTCTGCTCATAGTCCACGAACGTGCCGGGCAGCACGGCCTCGCCGACGTGACCGGCCGACATGTTGATCGCGGCCTCACCGTAGGCGTTCTGGGCGTGGTCACCGCTGGTGCGCCAGCTCTCGACGTGCTCGCGCAGCGCCGCCGACTGCTCGGCGATCTGCTCGAAATCCTGGCGGGAGATCGTGAGCACGGTGGTCGTCGTCTTGGCACGCGCGCTGAAGTCGAACTGACCGCCCCCGGCCAGGGCCTGCTCACCGAGGTAGTCGCCGTCGGCCAGCACGCCGAGGTTCTGCTCGTCGCCGTACGAGCCGCGCCCGATCTTGGCCACCCGGCCGTGGGCGATCAGCACGAGCCGGTCCACCTGACCGCCCTCGGAGACGATCTCCTCACCCTCCGCGACCTCACGCTGTGTGAATCGGTCGGCCAGCGCTTCGAGCACGTCGGGCTCGTCGAAGCCGCGCAGCATGGGCAACTCCGTGAGCTCGGCAGGGATGACCCGCACCTCGGCCCCCGTGGTGCTGAAGGTGATCCGGCCATCGCCGAGCGTGTACGTCAGTCGCCGGTTCACCCTGAACACGCCGCCGGAGCACTGCACCCACGGCAGCAGCCGCAGCAACCAGCGGGAGGTGATCTCCTGCATCTGCGGCGCTGTCTTGGTCGTGGTCGAGAGTTGCTTGGCGGCATCGGTGCTGAGGCTGAGCTGCCCGTTGCCGTTGTCAGGCGCGCTGGAGTGGGTTGTTTCGGTCATTGTGCTGCACCACCAATCTTGGTGTGGGGCCTAGGCGGGGTTGCGGGTCGATCGGAGTTCGAGCGGAAGTGAGAAGGTGAGCGTCTCCTCGGTCAGGGTCACCGACTCCACGTCGGCGAATCCGCGGGTGGCGAGCCAGTCGAGTAATTCCACGACCAGCGGTTCTGGTACGGAGGCGCCGGAGCTCACCCCGACGGTCTCCACGCCGGCCAGCCATCGCTCGTCGGCGTCGGCGGCCCGGTCGATCAGGTAGGCCGCGTCAGCGCCCGCGTCCAGGGCGACCTCCACCAGCCGCTGGGAGTTGGAGGAGTTGGCCGAGCCGACGACGATCACCAGCTCGCACTCGGGCGCGATCCTGGTGACCGCCTCCTGGCGGTTCTGGCTGGCGTAGCAGATGTCGTCGCTGGGCGGGTCGACCAGGCCGGGGAAGCGCTTGCGCAGCTCGCCGACGGCCCGCATGGTCTCGTCCACGGCCAGCGTGGTCTGCGACAACCAGCTCATCGGCCCCTGCCCGGCGGCCGTCAGCTCCTCCGGCCTGGCCGGGTCGATGACGTGGATGCGCTCGGGGGCCTCGCCGAGCGTGCCCTCGACCTCCTCGTGCTCGGCGTGGCCGATGAGCACGATCTCGAAGCCCGCCTCGGCCATCCGCACGGCCTCCTTGTGCACCTTGGTGACCAGCGGGCAGGTGGCGTCGATCGTACGCAGCCCGCGCGACCGCGCCGCCTCCTTCACCGCGGGCGAGACGCCGTGGGCGGAGAAGACGACCAGCGACCCGTCGGGGACCTCGTCGAGCTCCTCGACGAAGATCGCGCCGCGCCTGGTGAGGTCGTCGACCACGAAGGTGTTGTGAACGATCTGCTTACGCACGTACACCGGTGGTCCGAAGCGTTTCAGCGCCTCTTCCACGGTGACGATCGCGCGCTCGACGCCCGCGCAGTAGCCGCGCGGGGCCGCGAGAAGTACCCGTGCCATGTGGGATCCCTTACTTGGTGCGGTGCGCGAGCCGATCGGCCATCTGGGCCAGCACGGTGGCGGCCTCCGGCTTGATCTGCGCCGCGGCCAGGGCGGTCATGGCCTCGCGCACGCGTTCTTCGATCATTTGCTCGACCCTGGCCAGCGCGCCGGTGTCGACGAGGATCTGCCGCACCTCCGCGGCTCGCTCCTCGGACAGCGCGGGGTTGCCGTGCCAGGTCCTGAGATGGTCGAGCTGGGCGGGGGAGGCGTGCTGGACGGCGTGCGCGTACATCACCGTCTGCTTGCCCTCCCGCAGGTCGTCCAGGGACGACTTGCCGGTCTGCGAGGATGAGCCGAACGTGCCGAGCACGTCGTCACGGAGCTGGAACGCCTCACCCAGCGGCACGCCGAACAGGGAGTAGGCGTCCAGCAGCTCCAGCGGGGCGCCGGCCAGCGCGCCCCCGATCTGCAGCGGGCGCTCGACGGTGTATTTGGCGCTCTTGTAGCGGATCACCGTCAGCGCCTCGGCCTCGGTCGCGCCCGAGCGGAGCTGGGCCAGGACATCGAGGTACTGGCCGCTGATGACCTCGGTGCGCATCGCGTCGAACAGGTGGTGCGCGGCCCGCAGCCGCTGCGGGTCCACCCCGCACGAGGACAACATCGCGTCGGACCAGGCCAGGCTGAGCGTGCCCAGCAGGATGCCGCCGGCCCGGCCGAACGCCTCCGCGCCAGGCCCGTGGTGCAGCCCCGCCAGGCTCCTGTGCACGGTGGCCTGGCCGCGCCGCAGGTCGCTGCCGTCCATGATGTCGTCGTGGATCAGCAGGCCCGCATGGCACAACTCCAGGGAGGCGGCGGCGCTGATGATCTCCTCGCAGTCCTCGCCGCCGGCGCCGCGCCAGCCCCAGTAACACAGTTGCGGTCGCACACGTTTGCCCCCGCCGAGGATGAACTCGCACAGCAGGCCGTAGGCCACCTCCACGCCGGGGTCGGCGACGGGGTTCCGCCAGGTTTCCAGGAAACCGCTCAGACACTGGTCAATTCGTGAACCAAGGGGTTGCTGAGTGAAGCTCACCGGCATACGCACGGCTCCTTCTGTCAGTCGGTCACTACCCCTAGTTACTCATTGAATACAGAGCGTGTAAAGCACCTTTAGTGACTCACCCCTTCTTTTGTCACAGCCGTTCCACCGTCCTGGGATGTCTTGACGTGGTCGACGGCCCAGGCCGGAGAGGGGGCTCTCCGGCCTGGAGCTCTCCTCAGACCCGCTGCCAGAGCGCGGGCACGTTCGGGGGTTCCCAGCCGACCTGCGAGGTGTGTCCCTGCAGGCACCGGTATGCGGCCCCGCCGTAGGTGACGGTGGCGCCCGTCGCGTACGCGGTGTTCGCCGCCCAGGTGCCGCCGGGAACCGTCGGGGTGACGGTGGGCGAGCCGGTCGGGCCGCCGCCCTGGGCGGCCAGCGTCAGCCCGTAGGTGGACAGGATCTCGTTGACCGGCTGGAAGTACGTCGTCCCGCCAGAACCGCAGTTGCCCGACCCGCCGGACGTGACGCCCTGCGCCTGGTCGCCCGAGATGAACGAGCCACCCGAGTCACCGGGCTCGGCGCAGACGTTGGTCCTGGTCACGCCGCTGACGGTGCCCTGCTGGTAGGTGACGCTGGTGTTGAGCTGCTGGATCGAGCCGCAGTGCCACTGGGTGGTCGAGCCCGAGCGGCAGACCGACGAGCCCGGCTGGGCCACGGTCGAGCCGCGCACCGGCAGGATCCCGGCGCTGTAGCCGTTCACCACGCCGGCCGGGGTCCACTGGGAGTTGACCTCGACCCAGGAGTAGTCGTTGCCGGGGAAGGAGGAGCCGCGGAACGTTCCCTGGGCGATCCGGTTGGAGCCGGAGGTGGTCGCGCCCGTGGTGCCGCAGTGGCCGGCGCTCACGAAGCCGCCCTGCGAGCCGGCCCGGGTCACCGAGAACCCGACCGAGCAGCGGGTGCCCGAGCCGATGTAGTAGGCGTCGCCGCCGCGTACGTCGTAGTAGAGCCGCGGCCGCTCGTCCGAGCGCACGACGCGGACGGCCGAGACGTCCGCGCCGCTGGCCAGGACCCAGGCGGCGGCCTTGGCCGGGGTGGAGGTCAGGACGACCACGGTGTTCCCGACGACGTCCGCGTACCAGATCGGCGCGGTCTTCGGGGCCTTGTCCGACGCCTGGTCGAGGGCGGCCTTGACCTGGTCGAGGTGGTCGAGTGAGCGGGTGACGACGCGGGCCTCGACGCCGGCCGCCGTGATGGCCTGGGCCTTCGACGGGTCGGTGGTGGCGGCGACGGGGGTGGAGGTGGGGCCGGTGACCCAGGTGCCGGCGTACGACGTGCCGAGCAGGGCCCGCAGCCGGGGTTCGACGCCGGCCGCGGCGGCCTCGTTCACCAGCCGGGTCTCGGCCTGCTCGCCGGTGACGCCCAGGTCGCGGGCGAGCGCGTCGACGAGGCCGGGAGGGGGATCCGCCGCGACGGAGGCGCTCGCCCTGGCCGCCTCGTAGAGGGTGTCGTCGTGGGCGCCGTTCGCGGCCCGCGCGACGGCGGGGACGGTGATGAGGGTGACGGCTAACGCGATGCCCGCCGTCAGGGTCTTTCTGGGGAGCATTTCGTGACTCTCCTCGTACTGGGGGGTGCCGTCACCGTACGAGACCGGATACGAGGAGTGGTCGTGTCAAATGACCCCTATCACGGTGTTATGGGGGATCGCTCCTGGCCAGGGAGTTGTTCGTCGCCGAGCTCGAACGTCATGCCATGGCTGCTGGTCATGCTGATCACCGGCCGCCGGAGCAGCTCGCTCGCCCGGTGCACCACTTCCTGGAAATTGCGCTGGAGGTCGGGGTTGTCCACGGCCGACAGGCGTATCGAGCCCTTCTCCAGGAGCTCCTTGGCGAGCCATTCGGACATGGAGACGCGGAAGCGGGCCGCCTCGTCGGGCGTGAGCGGTGTGGGAGCCATGCGCGGCAGTCTAGGGCGCGATCCGCGTGAAGATTGTTTTGCTGCCCTGACCTGTGGTTTCGCGGCCCGGGAGCGGGGCAGCGGTGCACGCATGAGAGTCGTGGTGGTGGGGGCTACCGGGAACGTCGGCACCAGCGTTGTGCGCGCGCTGGCCACGGACGATGACGTGACCTCGATCGTGGGGGTCGCGCGCCGGTTGCCGGGGTGGCGGATCGACCGCACCGACTGGCGGCAGGCCGACGTGGCGACCGCGGATCTGACGCGGATCTTCGACGGGGCCGACGCGGTGGTGCACCTCGCCTGGTTGTTCCAGCCGACCAGGCATCCCGCCGTCACCTGGCGCGCCAACGTGCTCGGCAGCATGCGGGTCTTCCGCGCGGCGGCCGAGGCGCAGGTGCCCGCGCTGATCCACGCCTCGTCGGTGGGGGCGTACTCGCCGGGGCCCAAGGACAGGCCGGTGGACGAGAGCTGGCCCACGCACGGGTGGCCGGGGGCGGCGTACGGGCGGGAGAAGGCGTACGTCGAGCGGGTGCTCGACGTCTTCGAGCACGATCATCCGGCCGTCAGGGTCGTGCGGATGCGGCCGGGGCTGATCTTCCAGCGGGCCGCCGCGACCGAGCAGCGCCGGTTGTTCGGCGGGCCGTTCGTGCCGCGGTGGCTGCTCAAGGCCGGGCGGGTGCCGTTCGTGCCCGACATTCCCGGGCTGCGGTTGCAGGTGCTGCATGCCGAGGACGCGGCGCAGGCGTACCGGCTGGCGGTCACCAAGCCCGTGCGGGGCGCGTTCAACCTCGCCGGCGAGCCCGTGCTGAACCCGCACGACCTGGCCCGGCTGCTCGGCGCCCGTACGGTGCCCGTGCCGCGGGGCCTGGCCAGGGCGGCCGTGGCGGCCGGCTGGCACCTGAGGCTCGTGGCCGCCGCGCCCGGGCTGCTGGAGCTGGCCCTGCGCATTCCGGTCATGAAGACAGAGCGGGCAAGAGAAGTGCTCGGCTGGACGCCCCGGCACACCGCGTGGGAGACCATGCGGGAGCTGTTCGACGGGTTGCGCGACGGTGCGGGCATGGACACCGCGCCGCTGGCCCCGGACGGAGGTCCGATCGATCGGGTACGCGAGCTCGCGTCGGGCATTGGCGGACGTCCATAAACCAGATGACGTGTGTAACCCCAGGATTGACGGGGAAGAGGAAAGGTCACGCGAGGTCCTGAAGCGCGGCCTGTGTGTCGGACAGACACGGAGGTGCGCATGTCTACCTTGCTGACCCAGACGTTCACTCTTCAGGACGTCACCAGGTTGCGCCACGCGGTCGCCGAGCGGGCCAGGAAATGCGGGCTGAACGGCCCCCGGCTGGACGACTTCGTGCTCGCCGTGCACGAGAGCGTGGTCAACGCCGTCGAGCACGCGGGCGGGCACGGGAGATTCAGGTTGTGGACGGTCGACGGTGTCATCCGCTCGGAGACGAGCGACCGGGGCTCGGGCATCCCCGACGGCTACGTCAACGGGGGTAAGCGGCCCTCCGACCAGTCCTACACGGGGCGGGGGATCTATCTGATCCGGCGGTTGTGCGACGCGGCCGACTTCCGTACCGGGCCCGGCGGCACGACCGTCCTGCTCACGATGCGGTTACCGCACACTCACCAGGGCATGCGGCGCATCAGGGTCGCGGCGCCGGGGGGACGCGCGTTCGGCCGTTTCACCGCCTGAGTGACCTGCCCGGGTGACAGGTAGGCTCACTACGTGAGCGGCGAGAAGCTTTCCCCCGGGATCATCTCTCCCGTCCGGCGCATCGGGCGGCGGGAGTTCGATTTCGAGCGCCAGGTCGCCATCATGGCCATCGTCAACAGGACGCCCAACTCCTTCCACGACCAGGGCCGCACCTTCGAGCTCGACCACGCCGTCGCGGCGGCCGTCAAGGCCGTGGACGACGGGGCCGACTGGGTGGACATCGGCGGCTTCGCCTTCAGCGCCGCCCAGGCGCACATCGGGGTGGCGGAGGAGATCGACCGGGTCTCCCCGGTCATCGCCAGGGTCAGGGCCGCCACCGACGCGGTGATCTCGGTCGACACCCATCGTCCCGAGGTGGCCAGGGCCGCCATCGAGGCGGGGGCCGACGTCATCAACGACACCAACGGCCTGCGCGAGCCCGGGGTCGCCGAGGTCGCGGCGCAGACCGGGGCGAGCGTGGTGGTCACGCACAGCCTCGGCGGGCCCGGACGGCGGGTCCTGCGGCCGAGCTACGACGACGTCGTCGCCGAGGTGGCGGACTATCTGCGGGAGCGGGTCTCCCATGCGCTCAAGGCCGGGATCGGCGCCGACAAGATCATCATCGATCCCGGGCACGACCTGAACAAGAACACCTTTCACTCTCTTGAGCTGACGCGCCGGCTCGAGGAGATCACCGCGATCGGATACCCGACGCTGGTGGCGCTGTCCAACAAGGACTTCATCGGGGAGACCCTCGACCGGCCCCAAGGGGAGCGGAAAGAGGGCACGATCGCCGCCAACGTGATCTCCATCCTCAAAGGCGCCCGCATCCTGCGTGTGCACGACGTGGCCGCGACGGTCGCGTCCGTACGCATGACCGAGGCCGTGCTCGGCTGGCGCGGCCCGGTGGCACCCAGTCACAACCTGGCTTGAGGAGGACCGTAGGTGACCGAGCGCAAACCGATCGGCATGCCCTTCGAGACCTGGATCGACCGGCAGATCCGCGAGGCGGAGGAACGCGGCGAGTTCAAGGACCTGCCGGGCAAGGGCAAGCCGCTGCCGGGGGTGGGCCGGCATCTCGACGAGATGTGGTGGATCAAGCAGAAGATCGAGAGCGAGGGGCTGTCGATGCCCCTGCCGCCGACGCTGGCACTGCGCAAGGAGGCCGAGGAGGCGCTGGCGCAGGCGCGCGGGGCCAGGACCGAGGCCGAGGCGCGGCGGATCGTGGAGGAGATCAACGAGCGGATCCGCAAGGCGATCAGGACCGGGCTGTCGGGGCCGCCGCTCAACCTGATGCCCTACGACGCCGACGAGATCGTCTCGGAGTGGCGCCGAGCCCGCCGATGACGAAGGAAAGGGGCCCGGGCGTGATGCCCGGGCCCCGTCCCGGTAGCTGAGGGGCCCGGGTCAGGCGGGCCCCTCTGGCTGGTCAGGGGCCCGGGTCAGGCGGGTCCCCGGCCGGCCGGGTCCTAGTTGATGGGCGGGTAGGCGTTCGCCAGGAGCTGCCGGAACTGGGCGGAGAACCACTGTCCTGACAGCGGCGCGTTGGCCAGCGCGCCCGACATGTTGTTGCCGTTGAGGCTGTTGCCGGTGTACGTGGGGTCGCACATCCGGTCGAACTTCTTGCCCTCGTCGTTCGGGATGTCCGTGCTGGCGCCGTCGGACTCGCCAGGAGGCTTGATCCAGACGTAGGCGTCGAAGCCGGCTGCCGGGCTGGCGGTCGGCCGGGCGCCCATGCCCGCGCCGCTCTGGTTGCACCAGTTGCCAGCGTGGATGCGCCGGTCCACGCGGGACTGGTTGACGAAGTCGTCCATGACCGTCGAGGTGCTCGGCCCGGTCGGACGGGCGCTGCCGCCCCAGCCGTTGCGCGAGGTGTCGATCAGCATGCCGAGCCCCTGCCTGAAGCCCTTGGCGATCAGGGCGTTGCGCAGAGCCGCGGCGAACGACTGCTCGTCCACGTAGAAGTTCCAGTCCACCCACTTGGACTGCCTGACGGACTGGCCGTTCACGGTGGAGTTGATGGTGAAGTACGGCTCGGTCGTGGCCGAGGTGTTGGCGGTGTTGACGATGAAGCCGTCCACGCTGTCCACGCCGGCGGTGGTGGGGGAGACCGTGTCGTAGAAGAGGTTCACGGCCGGGTTGAAGTTCGAGTCCCAGCCGAGCCACGCGTGGTGGGCGGCGTCGATGTAGGTGTAGACGTTGGTGATCGGGTGCAGCGCGTTGAGCGCGTAGCGGACGCCGTCGCGGTAGCCGCCGGCGCCGTTGGCCTCGCGGCACTTCTCGAAGGCGTTGACGTTGGTGATGAGGTTCGGCAGCGAGTCGGGCTCGATGATCGTGACGATGCGCAGGTTGGCGTACGCCGACTCGCGGAGGATGGCCGCGATCGGGTCGATGTACTCGGCCTTGTAGCGGTTGAAGCCGTCCTGGGAGATGAGCAGCTCACCGTTGGAGGCCAGCGCCGAGCAGTCGCGGTTGGGCAGGTCGTAGATGACGAACTGGATCGTCAGCGGCGCGGAGCCGTTGGCGGCGTCCTGCCTGACGGCCTCGTCCAGATGGGCGCGCAGGCCCATGGCCGAGGAGGAGCCGGCGATGGCCGCGATGCGGTCCAGCCACACGGCGGTGGAGGTGTTGGCGACGGCCGAGCCGCCGGGCTCCGCCGCGGCCTTGGTGCGCCAGTTGGGGTTCACGTAGCCGGTGGCACTGGCGTACGGGTTCTCGACGTGGGTGCCGGGGTTGCTGGTGCCGTCGTCGTCGGACTCGGTGGCGGTGACCGTACGCGAGGTCAGGCCGCTGGAGGCGACGGTGAAGGGGCGGGTGCCGTTGGCCGTGTCGGAGTCCTGCGCGGCGGCCAGGGTGACCGTCTGCGGGGTGCTCCAGTTCGACGTGGTGAAGCTGAGCGAGGCGCCCGAGCTGACGGTGAGGTTGGTGTCGCCGCTGCCGGCCGTCGTGGTGACGGTCACTCCGGAGGTGGGCTGGGCGGCCAGGCGCACCGTGAACGTGCCGGTCGAGCCCTCGGGCACGGTCACCGCGGTCGACGACACGGTGATCGACTGTGTCGTGGTGCCGTCGTCGTCCACCTCGGTCGCGTTGACCGTGGCGGCGGTGACGCCGCTGCCGCCGACGCTGAAGGCGGCGGTGCCCGCGGTGGAGTCGGAGTCCTGCGCGGCGGCCAGGGTGACCGTCTGGGCGGTGCTCCAGTTGGACGGGGTGAAGGTGAGCGAGGCGCCCGAGCTGACGGTCAGGTCCGTGTCACCGCTGGTGCGCGCGGTGGTGACGGTCACGTTCGAGGTCGGCGCGGAGGAGAGCCTGGCGGTGAACGTCGCCGTGCCGCCCTCGTTGACCGAGACCGCGCTGGAGGAGGTGACCACCGACGGGGTCGTCGGGCCGGTGCCGCCGCCGCAGGTGGTGTTGTTGACGCTGAACGAGGCAGGACTCGGGTTGGCGCCCGTCCAGGTGCCGTTGAGCGCGGCCGTCCCGTTGTTGGCGACGACGAGCTTGGCCGAACCGCCGCTGACCTCGTACGTGGCGCTGACCGGCGGCTTGGCGGGCGGGTCGCCGCCGCTGCCGTCGCAGTTCGCGCCGTTGATCAGGCAGCTCACCGGCTGGACGGCCGAGCTGAGCGTGACCTTGGGACTGTACGGCTCGGTGCTGCGTCCAGGTTGGAGGTTGTTGATGTAGTAGGCGGGGGTGAGCGTCACCTTGGTGCCGCTCTGCCGGATGGTGGCGTTCTGCGCGTTGCTCGCGGTGACCCCGGAGGGCAGTTCGAAGACGATCGACCAGCCGGTCACGGCGGTCGTGCCCGGGTTGCTCACCACGAACGTGCCCGTGGTGCCGGACAGCGAGAACGTGGCGACGAGGCGGCTCGCGGCCTGCGCGGGCAACCCGCACAGCGCGATGATCACGAGGACGGCGATCAGGGGGGTGGCTAATCGGCGCACGTCAGAGACCTTTCATTAAAGAAAGTTTCCTAACAATTAAGCGCGATCGTAAGCCTGGCGCCCAGGAAGTTGCAAGGGACCTATTCGGTGGGCACGGGCAGGGCGGTGCCGTACAACGTGGACGCCCTGAGCCTGATCACCAGCCGCCGGTCGGTCACCATCTGCCGCAGGAACGCCTGCTGGTCGGTGGGTTCGGCGAACGGCGGCTGCATGGCCAGCAGTTCCCTGCCCACCTCGTCACCTGGCTCGCTGCTCACCGGCGACAACTCGGCCAGGCCCTCGGCCACGGCGTAGGACCCGAAGTCGTCGCTGGTCACATAGAGGGCACAGCGCGGGTCCTGGTGGAGCTGGCGCACCTTGAGCCGGTCGGCGATGGTCGAGATCCGCACCACGCGCTGCGAGGGGTCCCAGGTGTACACGACGGTGGACAGGTGCGGGTGGCCGCCGCCCTTGTTCGTGGAGAGCGCGCCGAACCGCTGCTTGGCCAGGAGGTCCGACAGTTCGTCGTCCCCCAGCGACTGGAGGCCGAAGTTCTCCGACATGCACCAACCTTCACCTGGAATAGGGAAATATCACCCTATATCGAGCTGTCTCATGAACGTCTGAGCGTCCGAGATGACCCAGTACTCGGCGAACCTCCCCTCATGGGCCCGCAGGATGTCGTGCCCGCTGAAGGCGATCCTGGTCCCTGAGGCCGCTGTCGCCCCCGGGAGACCGCCCCGATAGGCCCCGCCGAACGTCCACCTGGCGGAAACGAGGTCGCCGTCCACGATCGGTCCCACGTCCAGGGTCACCTTGACGTCGTCGAAGGGTTCGTGCGCCTGCCGGAGCGCCTCGATCAAACCCTCGGGCCCCGACACTTCCTGGCCGGGCCAGTGGCCGGCGAAGCCGGGGGTGACGAGCCGGCGCGCCAGGTCGAAATCGCCGTTCCACAGTTCGAGCAACCATCGCCTGTACAGGTCTGAGATCATCTGGGCCCACTACCCGCTCACCGGTAAGTTACAGGTCATGAATCTTGCCATTACCAGTGGATATGTAGTTCCCGTCGACGGCGACCCCATCGACGGGGGAACCGTTCTCATCCAGGACGGGAAGATCACCGCGGTCGGCCGCGACGTGGCCGTGCCCGAGGGCACCCCCGTCGTGGACGCCGCCGGCGGCTGGGTGCTGCCCGGCTTCGTCGAGGCCCACGGCCACATGGGCGTGTACGAGGAGGCCGAGGGCTGGGCCGGCCAGGACACCAACGAGATGACCGACCCCAACGGCGCCCGGCTCCGCGCGCTCGACGCCATCAACCCCGCCGACCTGGGCTTCGGCGACGCGCTGTCCGGCGGCGTGACCACCGCGGTGATCAAGCCCGGCTCCGGCAACCCGATCGGCGGCCAGACGGTCGCGATCAAGTGCTGGGGCAGGTCCGTGGACGAGATGCTGGTCAAGGAGCCGGTGAGCGTCAAGAGCGCGCTCGGCGAGAACCCCAAGCGCGTGTACGGCGACCAGAAGAAGCTGCCCTCCACCCGCCAGGGCGTGGCCGCCGTGATCCGCGACGCGTTCATGAAGGCCCAGGACTACCGGGCCAGGAAGGCCGCCGCCGAGGACGAGGGCAAGCCGTTCGACCGCGACGGCACTCTGGAGATCTTGGTCCGCGTGCTCGACGGCGAACTGCCCTGGTGCCAGCACACGCACCGGGCCGACGACATCGCCACCGCGCTCAGGCTGGCCGGCGAGTTCGGCTACCGCCTGGTGATCAACCACGGCACCGAGGGCCACCTGCTGGCCGACGCCCTGGCCGAGCGGAACGTGCCGGTCATCATCGGCCCGCTGTTCACCAGCCGGTCGAAGGTGGAGCTGCGGCAGCGCTCCCTGCGCAACCCGGGCATCCTCGACCGGGCCGGCGTCGAGCTGGCGATCACCACTGACCACCCCGTCGTGCCCATCCACTTCCTCGTCCACCAGGCCACGCTGGCGGTCAAGGAAGGGCTGGACCGGGACGCGGCGCTGCGCTCGATCACCGTGAACCCGGCCCGCATCATGGGCCTGGACGACCGGGTGGGCGCGCTGCGGCCGGGGCTCGACGGTGACGTGGTCATCTGGTCGGGTGACCCGCTGGACGTCATGAGCCGGGCGCTGAAGGTGTTCATCTCCGGCCGGGAGGTGTATTCGTACACGGAGGGTGAGCCCATCGTGGCGGATCCGTACTACCGCGAATCAAGTGAGCGTTAAGCGTCTGTAGATAGGCGGCGCGCATAGTGGGTGGAGCCGACGGGAAGAGAGGCATGCGATGACTGCTCCGTTGCTCGTCCAGCGCCCCAGCAAGGCCCTGTTGATCGGCCTGGTCGTCTCAGGCGTCATCGCGCTGGCCGTCCTGGCCGTCATGTTGTTCTCCGGCGGTCCCGTCGGGTTCGGCCTGTCCGCGCTGCTGGCCGTGGCGCCGCTGCCGGTGCTGCTCGCCGCGGTCCTCTCGCTCGACAGGCTCGAACCCGAGCCGAAGCTCAACCTCGCCTTCGCCTTCGCGTGGGGCGCGGGGGTCGCCATCGTGGCGGCGATCGCGCTGACGCTCGTCGGGCAGCAGTTGTTCGCCAGGGCCGGCTACGGCTCCGCGGTCGTCGAGGACGTCGGCTCCGTCGTGCTGGCGCCGGTGATCGAGGAGGCGCTCAAGGGCTCGGCCCTGCTGCTGCTCCTGCGCAGGCGCGCGGAGATCGACGGCCTGACCGACGGCATCGTGTACGCCTCCATGGCCGGCCTCGGCTTCGCCGCCGTGGAGAACGTGGGCTACTACCTGCTCGCGTTCGGCGAGAACGGCGCCGGCGCGGCGATGCAGCTCTTCGTGGTCCGCGGCCTGATCGACCCGCTCGGCCACCCGATCTACACCTCCATGATCGGCCTCGGCGTCGCCTACGCGCTGACCCGCCGCGGCGCCGCCAGATACGCCGCGATCCCGCTCGGCTACCTGGCCGCGGTCTTCCTGCACGGCCTCTGGAACGGCTCCGCCACCACGGGCTCGCTCTCCTGGCTGGGCGGGGCCTACCTGGTGATCATGGTGGCGCTGGTCATCCTGATCGTCGTGACCGTCGTGGAGCGCCGCCAGCTCGTCGCCAGGATGGGCTACTACCTGCCCGCCTACCAGCAGACCGGCCTGATCACCGACGCCGACGTGCGCATGCTCACCACGCTGACCGCCCGCAAGGCGGCCCGCAAGTGGGCCAGGGGAGCGGGGCTCGGCCGGGCCATGGGCGACTATCAGCAGGCGGCGACCGAGCTGACCCTGCTGCACCTG
The DNA here is from genome assembly GCF_042656245.1 of Nonomuraea insulae. NCBI lineage: Bacteria > Bacillati > Actinomycetota > Actinomycetes > Streptosporangiales > Streptosporangiaceae > Nonomuraea > Nonomuraea insulae. The sequence goes on along the minus strand of NZ_JBHSPA010000006.1, from coordinate 146,082 downwards.
CGGGCGGAGCGGCAGGGGGTGCACCCGCAGAGGTTCGCGATGGAGCGTGACCAGTTCCTGGCGGCCATGGCCAACGCCCGCCGCTGGTGACTGCTCAGGTCCGTACGAGCAGCGCGGCGAGCGCCGTGACGCCGGCCAGCACGATGCAGCCCGCCGCCGCGATCACCGCGCCCTGACCAGCGGCAGGGAGGCAGCGGCGGGACCGGGTCAGTCTCGCCCTTCGGACGCCGCACCGGCCACTGGCCCCGATTGCTGACAAAATGGGGTAACCCCGAAGGGAGATCACATGAGCTGGGCGGAGATCGGGTCCGAGGATGAATTGCGCGAGCTGCTCGGCGAGGTCATGCCGAGGGCGGCGACCAAGGAACGCGTGCTGCTGCACGAGCGTGACCGCGAGTGGCTGGCGTCATCGCCGTTCTGCCTGATCGCCACCTCGGACGAAGCGGGCAACTGTGATGTCTCGCCCAAGGGCGACCCGGCCGGCTTCGTCCACGTCATCGACGACGCCACGATCGCGATCCCGGACCGCCCGGGGAACCGCCGGGCAGACGGATTCCTCAATGTCCTGAAAAATCCGCATGTGGGGTTGATCTTTCTGATCCCCGGGCGCAACGAGACCCTGCGGATCAACGGCCGGGCCCGGCTCATCCGCGAGGCCCCGTTCTTCGACGACCTGATCGTCAAGGGCCACCGCCCGCACCTGGCGCTCGTCGTCGACATCGAGCAGATCTTCTTCCACTGCGCCAAGGCGTTCCTGCGCTCGGCGCTGTGGAAGCCCGAGCGCTGGGGCCCCGATGGGCTCCCGGCCCACGCGACGATCATCAAGGACGTCCAGAAGGTGGAAGAGAGCCTGGAGGAGCTGGAGAACTACTACGGAGAGTCGTACGCCAAGCGCCTCTACGGCTGAGTCAAGCCGCAGGGGTCGGACCACCGGGGAAACGGATGACGTTCCTGCCGGTGTAGGCATGCAGATCGATCACTTTGGGGTCGGCAGGGGGCTTGTGGCGACGATCGGCCGAATGAATGTCGCGGATCTTGTGCCTGGCAACGTGTGGTGGCACCACCACAAGCCTCTTCATAGTGAGCCCCCCGTGATATTTCTGTTACCTATGTTATCTACAGATACCCCCGTAAGTTCGGTGTAAGGAGTAAGTCAGTAGGGAAGCCTGCGGCCCGCCGGTGAACGCAGATCCAGGTCCGTTGACAGCCGGGTGCGTGGTTTCGCCGGCTTCATGACTCTGATGCGCTTCATGGTCTTCCCCCTTTCGACTGCGTCCTTATCTCCTTCTCACGACTGTGCGCCGTGCCGTCTGGCGCCGGCCTGACGGGCGCTCGTTGTCCGTCATGTGCGCCAACCTAATCTGGGCCGGCCCGCTCGCTCAATGCATTTCTACAGAGTCAGCAGTATGCGAGAAGGGCTCACACCGTCTGCAAGAAGAATCGTCCCGGCGGGGGCGACGGATGACACGAGAACCTGATCAACCCTGGCAGTTGCCCCACGACTTGCGCCCGCCCCATGCCTCGACGCGGCCGCTCGGGTCACGGGTCCAGCCGGAGTAACGCACGCACTTCCAGGCCCCGGCGATGTGCCCGGTCTCGGCGTAGTAGCTGTACTTCTGCGCGTCCTCACTCCTGCCGCCGCCCCGCACCTCGATATAGGCGCCGGTGGTCGTGCGGCGGCCCACGTAGGCTGTCTTGATCGCGGCGACGCAGTTCTTGCCACTGGCCTTGCTGTACATCAGGTACACGTGCCCGAGCACGGCGCCGTTGCGGGTCCGCATCGCTCGATGGCCGTCCGCGACCCGGGCGAAGCCCTTGCCGCAGACGCGCTCGGGGCTGTACGCGGCAGAGGCGGCGTAGGCGGAGGAGGGGATGGCGGCGACTCCGGCGGCGACCAGAGCCGCCGTGATGACCGTACGGGTGAGCACGAGATTCCTTCCGAGGGGTATCAAAGAGCAAGGACGATCTTTACTGCGACCTGACGGAAATATCAAGGGGTGCTGTGGATGCCGCTGATCGCGGTCTGTGCCGCATGGGCCGTGTTCTGGGGGTCATGGTCGGCCCTGCTGCCCGCCATCAAGGTGGGCCTGGGCATCTCGGCGGGTGGTCTGGGGCTGGCGCTGAGCGCCGTGCCGGTGGGGGCCGTACCGGCGATGGCGGTGGCCGGGCGGCTGATGCGCGGGCGGGAGCGGGCCGCGCTGGCGGTGGTCATGGTCCTGTTCGCGCTCAGCGTCGCCGCCATCGGGCTCGCCCGCACCGGCTGGCAGCTCGCTCTGGTGCTGCTGCTGGTCGGCGCGGCCAGCGGCGCCCTGGAGATCGCGCTCAACCTGGCCACCGGCCGCGCCGAGCGCGAAACGGGGCGGCGCCTCTTCCAGCAGGTGCACGCCGCCTTCCCGGTCGCGGTCATCGCCGCCGCCCCGCTCACAGGCCTGGCCCGCTCGTACGGACTCGGCGTCGGCACCGTGCTCGTGATCATCGCGCTGATCGTGGCCGCCACGGCGCTGACCCTCCTGGCACTCCCGCTGGGCCGAGGGCACGAGCCGGACCCGGGCCCCGACCGGCGGCGGTTGTGGGGCGCGGCGATCGTGCTGGGCGCGCTGGCGGGCTGCGCCCTGGTCATCGAGAACTCCGTCGAGCAGTGGTCGGTCCTGCTGCTGGAGCAGCACCGGGGCGCCACGCCGCTGGTCGCCAGCGTCGCACCCTCGGTCTACATGGCGGCGCTGACGGCCGGGCGGCTGATCGTGCAGGCGCTGCCCAGGACGCCGCTCAGGGCGTTGTACCTGGTGGCGGGCGTCGGCGGCGGCGCCGGCATCGCCCTGGCGGGGCTGGGCGGCGGGGTGCCGCTCTCGCTGGCCGGGTTCGCGATGACCGGGCTGGCCCTCGGCCCCCTGGTGCCGGCCCTGCTCAGCCGCGCGGCGGCCGACGACTCCAGCGGGACGATGGTGTGGGGGGTGTCCACGATCTCCTACACGGGGTTCGTGGTGAGCCCGCTGCTCGTGGCCGGGCTGAGCGGGTGGCTGGGCCTGCCGGCCGCCCTGGCCGCGCTCGGACTGCTGGGACTTCCGCTGGTGGCGCGCTTCGCCATGGAACGCCCATAGCGGGAGGAATATGGTGGGTTCTTGGGGAAAAGAGGCCACGGAACCGGGTATCCCCCCGGCGAAAGGGGATCATCATGGCTGTCTGCGAGACCTGTGGCAACGACTACGACATGGCGTTCGAGGTGCACGCGCAGGGGGCGGTGCACACCTTCGACTGCTTCCAGTGCGCGATCGAGGCGATGGCGCCCGTGTGCGAACACTGCGGTACCAAGGTCATCGGGCATGGGGTGCAGTCGGGCGAGCACTGGTACTGCTGCGCGCACTGCGCCCGCGAAGAGGGCAACAAGGGCATCGTCGATCGTGTGATGGCCGGCACCTCCGCGTAGCACGGGCGGGGCGGCGAGGTCGACCGTGACCTCACCGCCCCTCACCGGCGGGTTCAGCCCGTGAAGCCGATGTCCTCGTACTGGAGGTCGTAGAACCCGCGCGCCCCCACGTTCGCCAGCGCCTGCCGCACGGCCACCATCTGCGGCCGCTGGTAGAGCGGGAGCACGTTGACCTCCTGCCAGAGCAGTTCGTCGGCCGCGTTCGTCTCCGTGCGCGCCCGCACGGGGTCGAGGCTCTGCGCGGCGCGGCTCATGGCCTGGTCGATGGCGGCCGACCCGGTACGCCCGAAGTTCGCGTTCCAGTTCTGCCCGTTGGCCGCGTTCGCGTAGATCCCGAAACTGCTGGACACCGGGAACGGCGTGCCGATGTAGGCGAACGGGGTGATGTCGAAGTTCCCCGGAATGACGTACTTGGTGAAGAAGTCGTCGCTGGGCACGGCCTTGATGGTGAGCTTGACCCCGATCTGGCCGAGCATGCTCTGCGCCAGCTCACCCTCCGCCTTGCTGATCTGCACCCCGGAGGGCACCACGAACCGCAGGTCGAGGGGCTTGCCGTTCTTCTGCCTGACCGACCCGTTCAGCTTCCAGCCGGCGGCGTCCAGCAGTTGCTTCGCCCTCGTGGGGTTGTACACGCCGAGGTCTCCGGCGTTGTCCTGGTAGCCCTCCTGCGTGTTCATGAAGAAGTGGTTGTTCAGCAGCGCGATCGGCCAGTCCAGCCCCTGCAGGTCCGACTGCGCGATGGCCTGGCGGTTGATGCCGAGCTGGATGGCCTGGCGGACGTTGCGGTCCTTGAGCAGCTCACTGGAGCCGTTGAAGGTGAAATGCCGGAAGTCGGGGCCCGCCGCATGCCGCACCTGAGCGCCGGTGGTGGCCTTGGCGCGCGCGTAGTCCGGCGCGGACGGCCCGACGTCGATGAGGTCGAGCTCCCCGTTGCTGAACGCGCTGATCAGCGAGTCCTGCTCCGACGCCCGATAGATGATCTTGTCCAGCTTGGCCCGGTCGCCCCACCATCTGTCGTCGCGCACCAGCGTGATCGTCTTGGCCGTCTGGTCGAACCCGCCGAACTTGAACGGCCCCGCCGTCACCGGGATCCTGTTCAGCCAGGCGGTGTTGAACGCCTCGGCGCCGTGGTTGGTCGAGGCCGGCAACAGCGGCCCGAACAACGCCTGCCAGTCACCGAACGGCCGGCCGAACGTCACCACCACCTCGTGGTCGTCCTTGCCCCGCGCCACCTTCTCGATGTCCTGGTAGCCGGTGGAGGAGGCGATGCGGAAGCCCGGGTCACGCCCGTTGAGCGCCTGCCACTGCGCCTGGTAGTCGGCCCACGTGATCGGCTTGCCGTCGGACCACTTCGCCTTCGGGTTGAGCGTGTACGTCACCACCTGCTTGGGCCGCTGATCGGTCACCTTGGCGTCGACCACGTAGTCGTGGTCCACCGAGATCTCCGCCTTCTCGTTGGAGGTGAACGGCGAGGGCAGCAACGCGTTGCTGATCACGGCCGCCATCGCCAGGTTGCCGTCCACGTGGTTCCTGTTCCACTGCGTGGGGAACTCGTTGATGCCCCACCGCAGCGTCCCGCCGTCCTTGACCTTCTCGCGCGGTTGCGGATTGATGTCGAAGGCCTTGATCGTACGCTCGTCGCCGGCACTGTCCTGGCCCCCCGTGCCGCCTCCCTGGCCGCCCCCACAGCCCGCCAGCAGCAGCGAGCCCGTCACGGTGACGGCCACGACAAGACGTGATGCTTTCATCGAGCGAATTCCTCCTGGATCGAGCGAGACCTACACGACCTCGCGTCTCTCTGCGTAATGGCAGGCCGCCCCCTGGTCCTCGCCCAGCGGCCGCACCTCTGGCTCGACGTCGACGCAGAGCCTGCGTTCGCCGTCGGTCAGCTCGGCACGGAACTTGGGGCACCTGGTGCGGAATCGACAGCCCGTCGGAGGGTTGGCCGGGCTGGGCAGGTCGCCTTCGAGCAGGATCCGCTCGCGCGAACGCTCGCGCACCGGGTCGGGCAGCGGGATCGCCGACAACAGAGCCTGCGTGTACGGGTGCGCCGGAGCGTCGTAGACCGCGTCCACCTGGCCGATCTCGGCGATCCTGCCGAGATACATCACCGCCACCCGGTCGGCGATGTGCCGCACCACGGCCAGGTCGTGCGCCACGAACAGGTAGGACAGCCCCAGCCTGGCCCGCAGTGAGTCGAGCAGGTTGATCACCCCGGCCTGGATCGACACGTCCAGCGCCGAGACCGGCTCGTCCAGCACCAGCAGCCGGGGCTCCAGCGCGAGCGCCCTGGCGATGCCGATGCGCTGCCGCTGCCCGCCCGAGAAGTCCTGCGGGTAGCGGGCGGCGTGGGTGGGGTCGAGGCCGACGAGGGCGAGCAGCTCGCCGATCCGCCGCCGGGGGTCGCGCCGCCCGTGGGTGCGCAGCGGCTCGGCCAGGATGTCGTGCACGGTCATGCGCGGGTCGAGGGAGGCCAGCGGATCCTGGAAGACGACCTGCATGTCGCGCCTGATCTCGGTGCGTTCGCCCCGGCCCAGCCGCGCGGTGTCGTGCCCGAGCACGACGATGCCGCCCTGCTGCGGCGCGCTCAGCTCCAGGATCTGTGTCAGCGCGGTCGTCTTGCCGCTGCCCGACTCGCCGACCAGCCCCAGCGTCTCGCCCTGCCGCAGGTCGAAGCTGACCCCGGCCACCGCGTGCACCGTGCCGACCCTGCGCTTGAACACCGCCCCCCTGAGCAGCGGATAGTCCTTGACCAGGTTGCGCACCTCCAGCACGGTCCGCTCGCCGCGCACCCGCAGGGTGGCGCCGTCGCCGGGGGCCGCGTGCCGGCCGGTGCCGCGCGGGCCCACCTCCTCCCAGCGGATGCAGGCCGCCCGGTGGCCCTCGCCGACCTCGGACAACGGCGGCTCCGCCTCTTCGCACGCGTCTATCCGCATCGGGCAGCGCGGCGCGAACGGGCAGCCCGGCGGTAGCGCCGCGGGCGAGGGCGGATTGCCCTCGATGGGCGCCAGTGGTTGCCGCGCGCCCCGGTCGACGCGGGGGATCGAGCCGAGCAGGCCCACGGTGTAGGGCATCCGCGTGCGGTAGTAGATGTCGTCGACGGCGCCCACTTCGACGGGACGCCCGGCGTACATGACGAGCACGCGGTCGGCGAACCCGGCCACCACCCCCAGGTCGTGCGTGATCATGATGATCGCGGCGCCGGTCTTGGCCTGCGCCCTCTTGAGCACCTCCAGCACCTGCGCCTGGATGGTCACGTCGAGCGCCGTGGTCGGCTCGTCGCAGATGATCACGTCGGGGTCGTTGGCGATGGCCATCGCGATCACCACGCGCTGCCGCATGCCGCCGGAGAACTCGTGGGGGAAGGCCAGCGCCCGCTCGGCGGGGTGCGGGATGCCGACGAGTTCGAGCAGCTCGACGGCCTTGACCATGGCCATCTCCTTGCTGACCCGCTGGTGCACGCGGACGGCCTCGGCGACCTGGTCGCCCACCCGGTAGACCGGGGTGAGCGCGGAGAGCGGGTCCTGGAAGACCATGGACATGGACTTGCCGCGGAAGGCGTTGAGCGCGCGCTCCGGGGCGCCGATCAGCTCGCGGCCGTGCAGGCGCACCGAGCCGGTGACGCGCGCCCCCGGCGGCAGCAGCCCCATGACGGCGGCAGAGGTGACCGACTTGCCGGAGCCCGACTCGCCGACGATGCCGAGGACCTCGCCGGGGCGCACGGAGTAGCTCACCCCCCGCACGGCGCGTACGTCGCCGAAGGACACGTTGAGGTCGCTGACCTCCAGGACCGGGCTCATCGCGAGCCCCGAGAGGAGGACGGGTCGAACGCGTCACGCAGCGCGTCGCCGACGAGGTTGACCGCGAGCACGGTGATCACCAGCAGTCCCGCCACGAACCAGAACGTCCACGGCGCGTAGATCGCGGTCTTGGAGCCGTCGGCGATGAGCGTGCCGAACGACACGTCGGGCGGCTGGATGCCGAACCCGAAGTACGACAGCGAGGTCTCGGTGAGGATGGCGCTGCTGACGTTGAGCGTGGCGTCCACGATCAGCAGCGACGACAGGTTGGGGATCACGTGGCGGAAGACGATCCGCACCGGCGGCACGCCCATGTAGCGGGCGGCCTGGATGAACTCCCGCTCCCGCAGCGAGATCGACATCCCCCGCACGATCTTCGAGGTGACCATCCACAGGAACAACGCCAGCATGACCACGAACAGCGGCCACTGCCCGCCGGACCCGAACAGCGGCGACAGGATCGCCAGGATCAGGAACGCGGGCAGCACGAGCAGCAGGTCGGTCACCCAGCTGAGCGCCCGGTCGGTCCACCCCAGGAAGTAGCCCGCGAACGCCCCCACGATCGCCGCCAGCGCCGTGGACACCAGCGCCGCCAGCAACCCGACGACCAGCGACTTCTGCATACCGCGCAGCGTCACCGCCAGGACGTCGGAGCCCGTTTGGAGCGTTCCGAACCAGTGGTGCGGCGACGGCGGCTGCATGAACGCGGTGAAGTCCTTGTCGGTGTAGGTCCACGGGTTGAACAGCGGGCCCGCGAACGCCAGCAGGAACATCAGCGCCAGCACGGCGAACCCGATCCGCCCCTGCGTGGAGCGGAAGAAGCGCCCGGTCACCATCCGCAACCTGGACGGCGCCTTGGTCAGCACCCCGTCGGTGAGCTCCTCGGCCAGCTCCTCCTCCGACAGCGTCATCACGCCCGCACCCTCGGGTCGAGCGCGGCGTGCAGCAGGTCGGCGGCCAGCGCGGCGCACAACACGGCGACGGCGGCCAGGAAGGAGATGGCCGCGACGGTGTTGACGTCGTTGCTGAAGATCGAGTTGATGAGCTGCTCGCCCAGCCCGTGCCAGCCGAAGATCTTCTCCGTGAACGTGGCCCCGGTCAGCAGCGCCCCGAAGGTGAACGCGAAATAGGTCACCACGGGGATCATCGCGGTCCGCAGCGCGTGCCGGGTCAGCGCCTTGCGCCTGCTCAGCCCCTTGGCCCTGGCCGTGCGGACGAAGTCGGCGCCCAGCACGTCGAGCATCATGTTGCGCTGGTAGCGGCTGAACACCGCGATCAGCCCCACCGACAACGAGATCGTCGGCAGCACCAGGTGTTGCAGCCGGTCTGTCACCTGCTCCCAGAACCCGGTGGCCAGGCCGCTGTATTCGCCGCTGACCAGCAGCACCTGGCGGCCGAACACGTGCTGGTTGGCCCACGCGGCGAGCAGGATCAGCATGTTGGCCAGCACCACCACGGGCACCGCCAGCACCACGAACGACAGGCCGGCCGAGAGCCGGTCGAACCAGCCGTACTGCCGGACCGCCGCCAGCGCCCCCGTGAGCACTCCGAGCAGGCTGCCACAGGCCAGCCCCAGGATGACCAGCCGGAAGGTGACGCCCATGCGGCGCTTGATGTCGTCGTTGACCGGCGAGCCCGCGACCGTGCTGCCGAAGTCGCCGCGCATCATGCCTTCCGCCCAGGTGGCGTAGCGCTGCAGCAGCGGCGTCTTGTCGTTGAGGTTGAGCGCGGTGAGCTGGGCGTCGACCACGGAGGGCGGCGGCTTGGGGGAGCGATCGGCGTAGTTGGAGCGGGGGTCGAGGGCCGTGGCCGCCAGCATGTAGGCGAGGCTGGCCGCCACCACGACGAGCACGGCGTAGTTGAGCAGCCTGCGGGCCAGGAACCCCGCCATCGCTCCCCCTCCGCCGATCACCGACGCGCTCACTCTACGACATCACGCCGACACTATGAGGCAACATGCCATGAACCGGGACCCGGAGAATGGTCAGCGAGAACGGTCAGCGTCCGGAGAGCTCGTCCACCGCCGTGCGCACGTCCTCGCTGGTGATCGTGGTCAGGTCGGCCGAACTGGCGGACCCGCCGCGCGAGGCGTGGGCGGCCAGGCGCACGTCGCGCCGCATCGCCGCCCGCTCGAACAGGGACCTGGCGAAGCGGCCGTTGCCCAGCCCGTCGATCAGCCGGTCCTCGCACACCCAGGTGAAGACCTCGTCGAGGCGGCGCAGCGCCTCCTCGTCGAAGTTGTCGCCCGACTTCTCCGCCAGCAGGACGGCGATCTGCGACAGCTCGCGCGGCGAGTAGCTGGGGAAGGCCACGCGCTGGTTGAAGCGGCTGGACAGGCCCGGGTTGCTGGACAGGAAGGTGTCCATCTCGCGCTGATAGCCGGCCAGCACGATGACGAGCCGGTCGCGGTCGTCCTCGGCCCGCTTGAGCAGGGTCTGCACGGCCTCGGCGCCGAACGCGTCGCCGCCCTGGTAGCCCGGGTTGACCAGGCTGTAGGCCTCGTCGATGAACAGCACGCCGCCCAGCGCCCGGTCCACCAGCTCGTTGGTCTTGATCGCGGTCGCGCCGAGGTGCTGGCCGACCAGGTCGGCCCGGTGCCCCTCGACCACGTCGGGCCTGGCCAGCAGGCCGAGCGCGGCGAAGATCCGGCTGAGGACGCGGGCGACCGTGGTCTTGCCTGTGCCCGGCGGGCCGACGAACACGAAGTGCCGCATCTGCTGCGGGGTCGGCAGCCCGCGCTCCTGGCGCATCCTGGCCACCTGGAGCTGGGCCGCGATCGCGTGCACCTGCCGCTTGACCGGGGCCAGCCCGGCCATCTGGTCGAGGTCGGCCAGCGCCTCCTCCAGCGTGGGCGTGGCCACGTAGCCGCGGAAGCGGGCGGTCAGCTCGTCGAACGCCTTGGTCACGTCGGGCGTCGTGGTCGTCACCAGGTCCTGGGTGGTCGGCGTGCCGCCGGCGCCCACCACGCGGACGTCGCGGGCCTGCGCGGCGGCCTCGACCAGGCTGCGCGCGAACCTGGCGTTGCCCAGCTCGTCGACCAGCCCGCGGCGGTGCACGTCGTCGAAGAGGCCGAGGAGCACCCGCCGGGTCTCCTCGCCCATCGTGTCGCCGCGGCGCCGCTGCAGCAGCCCGGTGACCTCGACCAGCTCGGCGGGGGAGTAGCCGGGGAAGCGCACCCGGGTGGCGAACCTGCTGGCCAGGCCCGGGTTGCTGGACAGGAACGAGCCCATCTCCTGCTCGTAGCCGGCCAGGATGATGATGACCCGGTCGCGGTCGTCCTCGGCCCGCTTGAGCAGGGTCTGCACGGCCTCGGCGCCGAACCTGTCGGGCTGCCCGTCGGAGGAGTTGACCAGCCCGTAGGCCTCGTCGATGAACAGCACGCCGCCCAGCGCCCGGTCCACCAGCTCGTTGGTCTTGATCGCGGTGGCGCCCAGGAACTCGCCCACCAGGTCGGCCCGCTGCGCCTCGACCACGTAGGGGGTCTCCAGCAGGCCGAACGCGTAGAAGATCTTGGCCAGCGCGCGGGCCACGGTGGTCTTGCCGGTGCCGGGCGGGCCGAGGAAGACGAAGTGCCTGGTGGGGCGATCGGCGGTGTAGCCGGCCTCGGCGCGCAGGCGGGAGGCCTCGATGGAGGCGGCGATCGAGCGCACCTGCTCCTTGACCGGCGACAGCCCGATCATGCTCTCCAGCTCGGCGAGCGCCTCCTCGACCGAGATCTGCGGCGGCGTGCCCGGCTTGTCGTGCGAGGACTCGGGCCTGCCCTCGCGCGCCCGCACGCGTACCTGCTGTTCTTCGGCCGCGGCGCGCTCCGCCTTGGCCCTGCGGGCGAGCAGGAACCGGTAGGCGAGCACGACCGCGGCGCTCGCGTAGGCCGCCCAGACGGCGGTGCCGTCGGAGACGGGGGAGAGCGCGGCGGCGAGCATCCCGGCGGGGACCAGCGCCATGAGCGTGGTCACCCACGGTGTCACCCACCGGATGAGATGGGCCGCGCCGGCGACGGGCAGGGCCAGCGCGACCATCAGGTGCGGGGTGATCGCGCCCGGGGGGAACAGCGTGGAGAACGTCACCAGCGCCAGCGCCCCCCAGCAGACCACCACCAGGGCGGTGGCGGCGGCTCGCGGATAGCGCATGGTCAGCGCCACGAACGCGAGCAGCAGGAGCACGAGGGGGAAGGTCTGGAACAGGTCCCATCCGAGCGCGGCGGCGATGCCCATCGTGGCCACGAGCGCGCCCACATAGAGCACCCGGCGCACGGCGGGGGGAATCTGGAAATAACGCAGCCGAACCTTCTCGAACAGATCCCGAGCCGCGGCCCGCCCCGCGGTCTGGGCCCTGTCGGACTCACGCATCACGCCTCCCCGGTCCGCCCCCGGTTATACCGCACCAGACCGACTATTGGGCGGTCCTGACACGCTAGGTGGAGGTCACGAAAACGGCTATCTGACGCCCTAGTTCCGCGCCCGCGTCCTCCTGCAGGAAGTGACCCGCGCCCTTGATCACGGGATGTCGCAGGCCAGCGGCGCCGCGCAGTGATTTGACCAGAATGGGCGCCATGCCGCCCGTGATCGGGTCTCCGTCGGAGAACGCCACCAGGAATGGCCTGTCGAGTGTGGTGAGGATCTGCCAGGCAGCACGGTTGGCGGGCGCCGCGGGGTCGTCGGGCGTGATCGGCACGAGGCCGGGCATGGCACGCGGCCCCGCCTTGTACCTCTCGTCGGGGAACGGCGCGTCGTAGGCCGCCAGCACCTCCTCGCCCAGCTCGCTCGCGCAGCCCGCCTGGACCAGCCGGGCGACGTCCAGCACCGGGGCCTTGAGCACCGCGTTCCTGAACCGGTGCCACGTCTCGGGCATGGGAATGTCACCCGTCGGCAACCCCGTGTTGGCCGCCACGATCCTGGCGACGCTCCCGGGATGCTCGGCGGCGATCCGCAGCCCGATCAGCCCGCCCCAGTCCTGTCCGACCACCGTGAGCCCGCTGAGCCCGAGCGCGTCGAGCAGCAGCGCGCGCGTCCACTCGACGTGCCTGGCGTAGGTGTGGTCGGACAGCTCGGCCGGCTTGTCGGAGCGGCCGAACCCGACCAGGTCCACCGCGATCGCGCGCAGCCCGGCCGCGGCGAGCTCGGGCATGACGTGCCGGTAGAGGAACGACCAGCTCGGCTCGCCGTGCAGCAGCACGACGGGCTCGCCGGCCGCAGGGCCCGTCTCGACGTACGCCATGCGCAGGCCGTCGCCGACCTCGGCGTACCGGGGCTCGTAGGGGAAGCCGGGCAGGCCGGCGAAGCGCTCTTCTGGCGTGCGCAGGATCTGCATAGAACAAGATTCTGTACGCCGGTCCGCACCATGTCCATCGGCGCCGAGTCCGCACCATGTCCATATGCGCCGAGTCCGCGCCGCGTCCATCGGCGCCGGGTCCGCGCGATGTCTCCAGCGCCGGGTCCGCGCCGCGTCCATCGGCACCGGGTCTACCGGCGCTGGTGCCGTCCGGGGAACTCGCCCACGAGCACGTGCTTGGGCGTGACCCGCATGACGTCCGAGTCGGCCAGGGCGACCCCGCGCACCTCCACCCAGAACCGCCGCTGCAGCGGATCGGCCGCGAACACCGCCACCCTCGGGTCCTCCTCGATGGCCGCCCACGCCTCCGTCTCGGCGATCAGGCGCAGCTCGCCGGAGGAGGTGACGGTGGCCACCGCCCCGGCCACCCGGGGTCCGTGGGCGTCGCCGTAGGCCAGGACGATGCTGCGGGCATAGGAGAAGGTCTGGCGTACCTCCGAGTCCAGCGCCACCGACGGCTCGGCCCCCATGGGCAGGTCGCACATGAGCAACGAGGCCCGCCACGGCCCAGGGCCGCCCCGCCACCACGCGCGCAGGGCCCGCGCCGCGAACACGATCACCGAGGCCCCCATCGCGCCCAGCCCGATCCGCCACGCCCACGCCGACGCCAGCACCCCGCCCGCCGCGCACGCCACGGCGGCCAGCACGACGAGCGCGCCCGCGGTCGCCAGCCACCGGTCGTCGCGGTGGCGGGCGCGCAGGTAACCGCGCACCATCGGGTACGGCACCACCACCGCGGCCACCGCCGCCCACGGCGCCACCACCAGCGCCCCGGCCACCAGCGCCACCAGCACCGACCAGGTCCTGCCGAGCAGCACCCAGAGCATCACCCCGACATTCCGCCGCGCCGTCCGCTCAGCCTCCCGCGCCCGCCCGGCGGCGTCCCGGGCCGGTTCGGCTTCTTCCGTCCGCTCGGCGGCCTCCCCGGCCGGTTCGGACTCCCGGGCCCGCCTCTGCGCGGCTTCTCCCGTCCGCCCGGCGGCCTCCCGCGCCCGCCGCTGCTCGGCCTCTTGTGCCTTCCCTGTCTCGGCCAGTGCCCGCAGCGGACGTCCGCGCCATGCCCCGGCCAGCGCCCGTACGGCCACCAGCGCCGGCCACCCGAGCACCACGATGCCCGCCAGACCCGCCCAGACCGGATCGAGCGCGGGCGGCAGGGCAGGCACCGGTCCCAGCAGCCAGGCGGCGAACGCGACCGCCGACAGCGCCGCCGACACCACGGACACGCCGAGCCAGGGATCCCTGCCGAACATCGCCCCCACGTACGGCCAGACGCCGACCCGCCGCGCCTGCCTGACCGTGAGCGGCACCAGCGCCGCGAGCACGGCGAACCCGCCGATCCGCGCCTGCGCGCCCCAGTCCAGCAGGAGCGCGCACGCGGCGATCGCGAGCGTGGCCACGGCCACCAGCAGCCGCACCTGACGCGACCAGACCTCCAGCGCGCGCTTGGCCCGGCCGGTGTCGCGCGGGTCGATCGGCCAGGCGGGATCGTGGTGCGGGCGCGGCCGGTCCCAGCGCAACAGCGCCAGCCCCAGGTTCACGCGGGCCTGCGGGCCGTCGGGATCGAGGTCCAGCGCGGCCCGGTACGAGCGCCCCGCCCGGGCGTGCTCGCCACGCAGCAGGGCCAGGTCACCGAGCATGACCTGGGTCCCGGCCTCCTCCGGCGCGAACTTCGAGGCCAGCGTGGCGTGCCCGACCGCCTCCGCCCACCGCCCTGGCATCCGGCGTAGCACCGCGGCCAGCCGCAACCGGCCGGGCCATGAGCCGCCGGCCAGGTCGACGGCCTGTTCCGCGGCGGACACGGCGTCGGCGTCACGGCCCAGCCGCTCGTGGGCGAGGCTGATGAGCCGTTGCGGCCAGTCGGCGGCCGGGTCGAGGCCGGCGGCCTGGCGGGCGGCGTCCAGCGCGGACTCGGGGCGGCCGGCGTCCAGTCTGCTCAGCGCCTCGTCACACCATTCACGTGAGGACCGATCGGAAGGATGGCCTGTTCTGCCTCTTGCGTTGCTCCCCACGAGTCCCATGATCGGCTGGCGGACGATTGTTGGATAGGTACCGACATATGGCTGTATCTCTCTAGAGAGGTTCGGGGGGTCCCGGATCAGGCGATACCGCTATGACAAGTGCGTGGCATGGCCTAAGCTGCCACGCAAGCCGGAGCGCCGGAGTCAGGCCGCACTGCTCGGGAAGAACGATCGCCGAGCCGTGGCCCCCGCCGCCACCGACCATCAGCACGTGCGGGCCCTGTGAACGATCGGCCCGCAAGGAGGCTCATGACCGTCACACAGGCCGCACCCTTCGTACGGACTGCCGATCGGGAGCATCAGGACCGCCGCTGGTCCATCCTCGTCCTGCTCTGCCTGAGCCTGCTGCTGATCACGGTCGACGCCACGGTCCTGCACATCGCGGTGCCCGCGCTCACCGCCGCGCTCGAACCCTCCGGGGTGCAACTGCTCTGGATCATCGACATCTACTCGCTGGTGGTCGCGCCGCTGCTGATCATGTTCGGCACGCTCGGCGACAAATACGGGCGCAAACGGCTGGTCCTGTGGGGTTTCGTGCTGTTCGGCCTGGCCTCGGCCGGCGCCGCGTTCGCCCCGACCCCGCTGACCCTGATCCTGGCCAGGGCGCTGCTCGGCGTGGGCGGCGCGATGATCATGCCGGCCACGCTCTCGCTCATCCGCCAGGTGTTCACCGACCGGCGTGAGCGGGCCATCGCGCTCGGCGTCTGGAGCGCGGTCGCCGCGGCGGGCGCCGCCATCGGGCCGCTCATCGGCGGCGTGCTCGTCGGCGTCTGGTGGGGCGCGGTCTTCCTCATCAACGTGCCGATCCTGCTGGTGCTGCTGCCCGCCGCCGTGCGCCTGCTGCCCGAGTCCCGCGAGCGCAGAGACCGGCCATGGGACGCGGTCAGCGCCGTGTTGTCGGTGTTCGGCATCCTGGCGCTGGCGTTCGGGCTGAAGGAGGCGGGCTCCGGCAGCCTCATGCCGCTCTGGGCCTCGGTGCTGGTGTTCCTGGCCGGGCTGGCGCTGCTGGTGCTCTTCGTCCGCCGCCAGACCCGCCTGCCGGCGCCGTTCCTCGAAGTCGGCCTGTTCAGGCGGCGCGAGTTCGCCACCGGCGTCGCCGGAGTCCTGCTCGGCGTGTTCGCGCTGGTGGGCCTGCAGCTCATGCTCGCCCAATACCTGCAACTCGTCCTCGGCGACAGCCCCGTGCGGGCGGCGTTCAGGATGTTGCCCCTGGTCATCTCCGCCATCTCCGGCGGGCTCGCCGCCGCCCACATCCTGCCCAGGATCGGCATGCGGGCCACCATGAGCGGCGGCCTCGCGCTCGTCGCCATCGCCCTGACCCCCACCCTGACCTGGGGCGTCGAAGGTCATCCCGTGATGCTGGCGCTCTGCTTCGTGGGCATCGGCTTCGGGGTGCAGGTGGCCCTGCTGGCCGCCTCCGACACGATCATGGCCACCGCCACCGAGACCCAGGCGGGCGGGGCCGCGGCCATCGAGGAGACCGCGTACGAACTGGGCGCCGGTCTCGGCGTCGCCGTGCTCGGCACGATCACCACCATCGTGTACGCGCCGAACCTGCCCGCCGTGCCCGGGGTGTCCGCGGGCGGCATGGACGAGGCCAGGCAGTCGCTCGCCTCGGCCGCGCACGTCGCGGACCAGATCGGCGGAAACGCGGGCGGGGCGCTGCTCGACGCCGCCCGGTGGGCTTTCGTCAACGCCCTGCACACGACCGTGGTCGTGAGCGTCGTCCTGCTCAGCCTGACCGCCGTCGCTGTGGCCATGCTGCTCAGCCGTGATTGAGGTGTGCCATGTCCCGATTAGGGCAGTCAAGTACCGTGAAACAGGTCCTTCGTGATCTTGCCGCGTTAGTCGCCCGCGTAGGCGTGGGCGGTATCTTCTTTGCCAACGGGTGGGCCAAGCTGGAAGACGGCCTGAAAATCACCGGGGCGAACTTCTCGGCGCAGGGCGCTCCCGCACCCGGCGCCTGGGCCACCGCCACGGCCAGCCTGAACGC